>JBLYYS010000001.1:0-2872 GCA_048550235.1 Acidimicrobiia bacterium
AAGCTGCCCTTGGACTGGCCGCAGCCGTAAACGCCAATGAGGAGGGTTGCCTTCTCTACACACTGAGCAAGGGGAGTGAACCGCTCACCTATGTGTTCATGGAGCGCTACCGAGACGAAGCCGCTGTCGCCGCCCACCAAGGCAGTGATCACATGAAGACGTTCGGTCGCCAGATGGGCGCCTTCATGGACGGCCGACCGGACATCATGTACATGGAGGAAATCGGCTAGGCGCCTATCTGATCTCCGATGCGGACCGCCTCGATTCCCATGCCGGACACTCCGATTCCCCGGTAGCCCCATCCGGTGAGATGGAGCCCCGGATAGTTGGAGATGGCTGCATCCAGTTTGCGCATCCAACCCACATGCCCGACGTTGTACTGCGGGATGCCGGGATTGTGCCGGACAACCCGTGTCCAGGATGGCTGCACCCGTGTGCCGATGACCCGGCTGGTCTCCTCGATCATCAGTGAGATGAGTTCGTCATCCGTTCGGTTCAGCACCTCCGGGTCGGCACCACCGCCATAGATGCCTTTGGCGAGGTGGTGGAGGTCGGGGGCTCTTCCAGGCGCGTACTGGGATTCCATGAGGATGCCGAGGACGCGCACATCGTTGTTGGGACCGATCAGAGCACCGAATCCGGCCGGGATCGGGACATCCGCGGCCCGTCCGCCGATGCCGACCACTGCCACGGGTTCGACAACGGCATCGACCATGAGATTGGCAACGTCCGCAGGGACCAACTTCTCGGCCGCGTGAGGCGCCAGTGCGAGAACCACATTCTTCGCTTCGAATCCCACCTCTGCCGAGACCGACCAGCCGGTCTCGGTCTGCTGGACAGAGCCGACCTCCTGGTTGGCCTTGAATGAAGTTCCGAGATAGGCGACGAGATCCTCTGCGACGCCCTTCATGCCTCGGGGCGGAACATGCACAGAGGCTCGGGGCTTGCCCTTCTCGCGCTGCTTCATCCGGGCCAGCATCCCTCTGATCAGGCTGCCGGCTTCATCCTCGAGCGCCACCATCTTCGGGAATGCTCCCCGCATCGACAGCTTGGCGGGATCGCCTGCGAATACACCATGGGACATCAATGTGGCGCCGAGCAGGCCCAACTCCTGCCCGAACCGCCTGGTGAAGAAACCCTGGATCGACTCCTCCTCGCCGGGCGGCGGGGTCTTGATAAACGGTTCGCGTACGGCGCGGAATTTCGCTCCCCAGGAGATGAGACCGGAGAAAGCGATGGCCGGTGACTCCGGGATCTCGTAGAGAGTCCCGCGCTCGTATACGAACCGGGCCTTTGCCTCCGTCTTGGCCGGAAGCATCTCGATTCCGGCGGCATCGAAGATAGGTCCCAGGTCGTCATTCGGCCACAACAGTGAACCTGCTCCCGGTTCCAGTATGTAGCCATCCTCTCGGATGCTCGCGGCCACGCCGGCAGCCTCTGCCGTTGCCTCCAGCACCAGGACGTCCTTGCCGCGGCGCTTCAGTTCTGCTCCCACAATCAGGCCGCCGAGTCCGCCGCCTACGACAATGACATCTTTCACAGCGAATCCTCCAGAACATCAGCGAGCATCGGTCCGACCTCGGGTCGGTCGTTCATCATCTCAGAGCGGTAGTAGTTGTGGATCCCGACCTTCTCCGCCTCGTCGCGGAAGAGCATGTCCACTTCGTAGAGTGTCTCGATGTGGTCGGTGACGAAGGACACCGCCACCATGCCGACGGTGTCGAAGCCGTCCCGGGCAAACTCGGCGAGGACATCTTCGGTTCCGGGGCCTATCCATTTGACCGGTTTGGTGCGGGACTGATATCCGAGCCGTGCGTCGATCTCGTACGGGATCCGCTCGATCACACCTTTGACCGTGGCGGCGGTTTCCTCAGGATACGGGTCGCCTTTGGCGACGACGCTCTGGGGCAATCCGTGAGCCGAGAACAGTACGGCCGTGCCGCTTCGCTGACTCTCGGGCCGCGTTTCCAGCATTTCGGTTACCAGCTTGGCCTGGAGGTTGAGGTAGGAGGGATGGTCGTACCAGGTGCGGATGACATCGAGGGGGACCTCGATTTCCAGTTCCTTCAGCACCCGGCGGAGTTCATTCTCAGAGGATCCGGTGGTCGCCGTCGAATACTGCGGATACAGCGGCAGCAAGACGATTCGATCGACATTCGAACGGACCAACTCGCGTACGGCATCGTGTGTGTCGGGTCTGGTGTAGCGCATCGCTACCGCCACATGTGCATCGTGCCCACGTTCTCGTAGCGTCGACTCGAGCGATCGGCCCTGCGCCAGAGTGATTTCGAGAATCGGTGAGCCGCCGCCGATGAGGCGGTAGTTCTTCCGTACGAATGGTCCGCGCGCTTTGGCAACGACCCAGCCGAAGACCTTGCTCACGACCGGACCTCCAGGAAGTGGAACGAGATCCGGGTCGGCAAAGATGGCTCGCACGAATGGTTCGACCTCGTGCTGATCGCGCGGCCCACCTAGTTGGGCGAGGATGATTCCGGTCTTGGACATGCTGCTCCTAGACGGTCCGGGAGAACACGGGCTTATCCCGCTTCAGTTTCTTGAGATAGACGTCAAAGGTCATGGCAACGTTGCGGATGAAGACGGTGCCGAGTTCGGTGGCCTTGATCCAGTCGTCGGCGACGATGGCCATGCCTTCCTCGACGGCCCCGCCCGGCCCCGTCAGGGTGGCGAGTTCCTCTTTGAAGTAGTCGTGGAACCGGACACCGAATCGTTGTTCTACATCGGCGAACGACAGGTAGGAGTTGCACATGAGTTCGGTGATGACGTGTCTGCGCACCCGGTCGTCATCGGAGAGGGCGACCCCTCTCTCGACCGGCAACTCCCCGGCTTCGATCGACTGGTAGTAGGAGTTCAG
>JBLYYS010000002.1:0-13248 GCA_048550235.1 Acidimicrobiia bacterium
GACGGTCTCGGTGACGGTCATGTCGCCGGTTTCGCCGGTCATGCGGAGAAAGATGTCCTCGAGCGTCTCTGAGCGTGGTACGAGTCGGGACAGAACCACTCCTGCGTCGGCTGCCATCGAGTTGATGGCACCAGACTGTGCCGGGTCGGCGAGGATGCGTAGACCGCCGTTTTCGGGTTTGACATCGAAGCCGGCTTCGATGAACAGGGCTCTGAGTCGTTCGAGGTCTCGGTCATCAGTGGGTTCAACGTCCACGTATCGTTGCTCCTGTTGGAGGAGACCGTCGAGTGGACCGGAGTACATGAGTCGCCCGCCTCGGATGACGATGAGGTAGTCCGCAGCTGCTTGGATTTCGCTGAGGAGGTGGCTGGAGACAACGACGGTCCGCCCCTCGTCTGCGAACTGGCGGATTAGGGCGCGGATCTCCACGATCCCCGCCGGATCCAGTCCGTTGGTCGGCTCGTCGAGGACCAGCAATTGCGGGTCAGGCAACAAGGCGATAGCAATGCCGAGTCGCTGTTTCATCCCGAGCGAGTACTCCTTCACCTTGCGGTCGGCGTGTTCGGCGAGGCCAACAATGTCGAGCACTTCGTCGACTCGGGCCTCCGACACCCCACGCAGCTGGGCCATTGACCGAACATTGGCGCGTGCAGTGATATTCGGCACAAACGCCGGATTCTCCACCAGTGCGCCGACCCGGTCGCAGTATGCCGACGGTTGCTCAATCGAATTGCCAAACACGGTGGCTGTGCCGTCGCTCGCCGAGATCAAACCGAGAAGCATACGGAGTGTGGTCGACTTGCCCGACCCGTTTGGGCCAACGAAGCCGATCACAGCGTTCGTAGGGATCTCCGCAGTGAGGTGGTCGACCGCCACGAGATCACCAAACCGTCGTGTGAGCCCTTGGGTGGTGATGGCCGGTTCGCTACGTCTGTTCATCGAGGATTCCCTTCGCCAGTATCACGCGACCAAGCAACCACCTCGACGTATGATACGATATGTCTCATATCAATCATAACACGTTTTGAGACAACTCGTATCATTAGGTGGATTGGAGGTGGACATGGCCAAAGGAACCGAGCACACGGATCGGCGGGTGTTGAGGACCCGTCAGGCAGTTATCGAGGCTGCCCAGCGCCTCCTCTTTGACGGCGGCCCGAATGCGCTCACCTACTCGGCGCTGGCTGCGGAGGCTGGCGTCGGCAGAGCCACGCTCTATCGGCATTGGCCGACGATTGCCGACCTGTGGTCAGAAATCACTTCGCTGGTTGCGGAGCGTCCCAGCATCGAATTCACCGGGAACCTCCGCGACGATCTCATCATCGCAATGCGCATCGCTGAGGATGTGGCACGATCGGAGGCAGGCCGCGCCAACTTCACCGCCATGCTCGAACGTGCGCAATGGGACAACGAGACCCACCGATTCATCCAGCAGTTCCGCGACCATGATCCCGTTCACCAGGCTCTCGAACGAGCCGTCAAGGACGGCACATACCCCGAGACAGAGGATCTCGACTTTGCCACGAACCTACTCTTGGCGCCACTGATGCTCGAAGCGATATTCACTCGCGGCGACTTGGCAGAGTCCCTAGTCGAAGAACTGGTCGACAGGTTCCTCGCATCGACACCTACGATCGCCGGCTAGCCCGGCACACAGCCTCGATTCCCATCTTTCACGCACCCCTTCGAGATTTGAATCCAGCACCCCCGGACCAATCGCTAGCAAGTTTGCCCCTGTCGCTCGGTCCCGGACTCAACAAGCGGGGAACCCTGGAGTCGGTACTTTCTCCTGGTTATTGGCTCCGAGAGGACAGAACGCTGGATGTGGTCTGAGGTTAGGAGGTTGTGTGTCGTCGACGGAATGTGCACACGGCGATGGTTCCGCCGATGAAGGCGTGGTTGCCGCGCGGGGGCGAGCGCTGCGCCGTACGCAGAGGTCCATGGGCTGGGCTCGTTGAGTCCGACAATGCCATGAGGAGCCCTTGGGGAAGACCCGTTACGCGATATCGCGGTGTCGGATGCCGACAAGGCCTGCGATCGTGAAGCCAGCCGCGACAGCCAGCAGGGCGAGGACGGGTCCGATTTCGAACGCTGCGCCGGGGAGATCGGGGAGGTGATAGAACGGCGAGACGGCGAGGACGGCATCGCCGACGTCGAGGAGCGGGCCGAAGATGGTGAGTACAAACGAGATTGCCACCGCCGGCCATGCCAGGAAGCTCAACCGGGGCACGAGACCGACGAGGGCTGTGGCAAATCCCACTAATACCCACGCGGCAGCAGTCTGCGTTGCTGCCGCTCCGACAATCTCGGCGAACGGAGTCTCGGTTCCAGATGCCTGGGCGGTCAACCCGAGAGCCACTCCCGCGGCGAGGACGACGAGCACCGATCCGGCGAATGCGAACAGCAGGTGTCCTCCAAACCAGTTGACGCGGGAAAGCGGTGTGGCGAGGAGAGGCTCCACCCGATCATCGGTCTCCTCGTTCCTCGCCCGGAGAGTCGCTTGGATGCCGTAGGAGGCAGCGAGGATGCCAAGGACGGCAATGAGCGCGGCGAGGAAGGCGGATGCGAAGTCGCCGCCGGCGGCGAACGCATCGCCGAACCCTGAGTCGCCGAGAACGTTGCCCAGGGATCCACTGACCGAGCCGATGACGACACCCGCGATCGTGAGACCGATGCTCCACGAGATGAGCCCGGGTCCCTGGAGCCGAGTTGCCAACCCAACGCCGCTCGATAGGTAGCTAGGAGCGGCGGCAGGGCCGTCGCGAGGGGGCAGAACCCCCATGCCGAGATCCCGTCGACTGCGGAGCAGCATTGCCACGACAAGGGCAATGCACCCTCCGGCGACTAGCAGAACCAGCGGCAACACTTCGTTGGCCGAGAAGGCCTGAACCTTTACGGTCCAGCCGAGTGGGGACAGCCAGGAGATCCAAGAGAGTGAAGCAGAGGAGTCGCCCCAGGCGCGCACCAGATAGGAGGTTCCGAGCACACCTAGAGCGATGGATGTTGCCGTGCGGGCGTACGCTCCGAGCTGGACGCTGATTGCGGCCACTCCAGCGAATGCGAACCCGGTGAACGCCAACGATGCACCGAGAGCTCCCGCTCCGGCCGCGTCAGCTCCGAGGGCGACCAGGCCCAGCCAGGTGAGGCAGCCCACAACCAGGCTTGTGGCAGCGGCGAGGGTGAACGCTGCGGCCAAGAACGTGTACCGGCCGACCCGCGCGGATGCGACGAGTTCGGCTCGACCGGCGTCCTCCTCGGCGCGGGTGTGCCTGACCACGACAAAGATGGCCATCAGTGCAACGAACAGTCCTCCGAACACCACCGAACGGAAGGCAGTGAACCCTCCGGCTGTGCTCAGATCGGACGGCCCGAACAGAAACAGGAGAGCCGGGTTGGCGCCGACGGTCAGGTTTGCATTGGCCTGCTGCTCCACGGTGGGGAAGAGGAGGTCATAGGTGCCGTAGGCACTGAGGGGCAGGGCAAGGATGCCCAGCACCCAGAACGGCAACCGCATCCGATCGAGCCGGGCATTGTGACGGAGGATGGTATCGAAGCCGGCCAGCGACGCTCTCATGCGTCGGCTCGGTCGTAGTGGCGGAGAAACAGCTCTTCCAAGCTCGGCGGCTGGGTGACCAGTGTCTGGATGCCGTACTCGGACAGCGATGCCATGACCTCACCGATCTGGTCCGACTCGACGTCGAACCGCACCCGGTTGCCATCGGAATCTCCGTCGTGAACCCCCGGCCAATCGGCGAGATCAACAGGTATGCGACTGAGCGTCGCGCTGACGCTGTTGCGAGTCATATGACGCAGTTCGGCCAACGTTCCGGTCTCGACGATGTGTCCGGCGCGGATCATACTCACCCGGTCGCAGAGCGCCTCGACCTCCGACATGATGTGGCTCGAGAGCAGCACGGTGCGGCCTGCCGCGCTCTCCGCCTTGATGCTGTCCTGGAATGCCGCCTCCATCACAGGATCGAGGCCCGATGTGGGCTCGTCGAGTATGAGCAAGTCCACGTCCGATGCGAGCGCAGCGACGATGGCGACTTTCTGTCGGTTCCCCTTGGAGTACGACCGTCCCTTCTTGGTCGGGTCCAGACGAAAGAGCTCCAGGAGATCCTGACGTTTCTCCTCGTTGAGGCCGCCCCGCAGTCGACCCAGCAAGTCGATCGCTTCCCCTCCGGAGAGTTGCGGCCAAAGGCTGACATCACCGGGAACATATGCGAGGCGCCGATGGAGCGTTGCGGTGTCTCGCCATGGGTTGCCGCCGAGCAGCTCGACAGTTCCGCTGTCGGCGCGCAGGAGACCCAGCAATACTCGGATTGTCGTCGACTTGCCGGCGCCGTTCGGTCCGAGGAGGCCGTGTACTTCACCCTCCACCACATCGAAGTCGAGATCGTTGAGGGCCCGAGTCGACCCAAACGACTTGTTCAGGCCGTGAGTGGCTACTGCATTCACGATTCTTCCCTTCGGCCGATGACCACCACTATAGAACAGATATGTTGCGTAGCGATACAGCCGTGTTCTACTAGGATGGGGCAAATGCCGCCATCCACCTACGACGATCCGCGCATAGAACGCACGCGAACTGTGGTGCTAGCCGCTGCCGTTGATGCCATCAGTGATCTGGGGTTCTCGGGTGCGACGATCGATGCGATTTCCAGACGAAGCGGTGTGGCCCGCTCGACCATCTACCGGCACTGGTCAACCCGGAGCGATCTTCTCCTAGACGCGGTTCGCACACTCCTCGACCGCGTCGACCTCCTTGAATCCACCGAGCTGCGTTCGGACCTCATCTCCATCGCAACGTTTCTCAGCAAGAGCCTCACCACCGAGCCCACCGGGACAATCGTCGCTTCGCTGATGGCCGAAGCCAGGCGCGACGAGGAGGTCGCCCAGCTTCACCAGCGATTCGTGACCCAGCGCCTCGAGACCGCCGCCCGGATGATCGAGGCAGCGATCGAGCGAGGCGACCTCCCTCCGGGGACCGTCCCGGCAAGCATGGCTACGGATCTCGCTGCGCCGATCTTCTTCAAAGCCCTCGCCATGCGGGAAACGCCTGAACCGGAATGGATCGAGTCACTGGTCGATCGATGGATTGCCGCCTACGTACCAGATACCACCAGCTAGAAGCACACCGAAACGACACTCGCCGTTGTCATCCCAGCTATCTGAAGCGAAACCAACCAGGGCGCCGACAGCTAACGCATAGCGACGACGAGATGGGCGCGGGTCAGCGAGGCAACACACTCTGGATCCGGCAATCCGCGCTACCTACGAGGCCTCCCCGAGTCGTCGGACGATGGTCTGTCAGGCCAGGCCAAGAACCAATGGAAGGTTGCATCGGTGACAACAGGGGCCCGGGCCTACCTGGCCCCCCACATTTCGGCCGGGCCTCGCCCACCCAACCCGCTCCTGCGTTGACTCTGCCGGTGGCATCAGTCATACTGCCCGCCACATGTCCCCGACGACCACGGCCATCATTATCGACTGAGCGCATACCCACATATCGGTATGCGCCCCAAACCCTTCGCCCAGCGCGAGGGGTTTTTCATTTGGAGCCACCATGACACTCGAGATCTACGACACGACGCTGCGCGACGGATCACAACAGGAAGGCATCTCGCTGACGGTCGGCGACAAGCTCCGAATTGCGGGCCTCCTGGACGATCTCGGCGTTCACTATGTCGAAGGTGGCTGGCCGGGCGCCAATCCAAAGGACGATGAGTTCTTCCAGCGGGCGAAGTCCGAGTTGGATCTGAGCCGAGCGACGCTGGTGGCGTTCGGGTCGACCCGGCGACCCCGCGGTTCGGTGGGTGACGATGCCCAACTTGCAGCGCTGCTCGCCGCCGAGACTTCGACGATCTGCATCGTCGGCAAGTCATGGGACTACCACGTGCGGGAGGCCCTCCGAACCGACCTCGACGAAGGCGCCCGTATGGTCGGGCAGTCGATCGAGTACCTCCGCAACCACGACCGGCGGGTGTTCTTCGATGCCGAACACTTCTTCGATGGATACAGAGACAATCCGGACTTCGCTCTAACGACACTCCGAACTGCTCTCGAAGCCGGAGCAGAGCGGCTGGTGTTGTGTGACACGAATGGTGGAACGCTCCCCCACGACATCCTGGATACGGTCGCGGCAGTCCTGCACGCCCTACCCGCAGCCGAAGTCGGCGTTCACTTCCACAACGACGCCGGCACGGCCGTGGCATCGTCGTTGGCAGCGGTTCGCGCCGGAGTCCGCCAGGTGCAGGGATGCATCAACGGGTACGGAGAACGAACGGGCAACACCGATCTTTCAACACTCCTCCCCGATCTCATCCTCAAAGAGGGCATGCCGGTACTCCCGGACGGCCACCTCGAACTACTCGGGCCGATTTCGCATCACGTTGCTGAGGTCGTCAATATCACGCTCGACCCCCATCGACCCTACGTGGGCACTTCGGCGTTCACGCACAAAGCAGGGCTGCACACGTCCGCCCTTGCTCGAAAACCAGACGCATACGAACACACGAACCCATCGCTGGTCGGGAACTCGACCCGGATGGTCGTTTCGGAGCTGGCCGGGAAGGCATCAATCGCTTCGAAAGCGGCCGAACTCGATCTGGATATGAGCGATGAACTTGCTCAAAGGGTGATCGAAGTCATCAAGGAACGCGAGCACAGCGGCTACCACTACGAAGCGGCAGATGGATCATTCGAGTTGCTGGTACGTGAACTCGCCGGATGGAAGCAAGAGTTCTTCGAGTTGGAGTCGTTCCGGGTATTCACCGAACGGCGGGCCAACGAAGAGGTGGTGGCCGAGGCCACAGTCAAGGTGATCGTCGACGGCGAGCGGGTAGTCACCACCGGGGAGGGGGTCGGTCCGGTCCACGCACTCGACCAGGCACTCAGAAGTGCGCTGCGCGGACGGTTCCCACAGGTGACCGACCTACGCCTGACCGACTACCGGGTTCGTGTCCTCGACTCATCGGACGGCACCGAAGCATTCGTCCGGGTATTGCTCGAGACATCCGATCACGAGACCTCGTGGGGAACGATCGGCGTGCATGAGAACGTCATCGAAGCCTCCTGGGAAGCGCTCACCGAAGGGCTGATCGTCGGCCTCATCCGGCACGCCGGCTGAGATCAACTCAAGAAATCACGGATACCGCCGTCGTCGCCAGATCCCGGAAGGCAAGCATTCGCGGGTTGCCGTCCGCTGATCTCCGCCAGACGGCACACAGGCTGCGGACGGCTACCGGATCGGGCCGGTACTTGTCGAGACTTCCGATCGACCCGTCGACCGCCGCCGCCGGCAGGATGGACCACCCGAATCCCATGCCAACCATCTGGCTGAGAACCGCGGGGTTGGAACTCTCGAGGATGATCCGTGGAGTCCAACCGGCATCAACGAAGTAGCGGTCGATGACTCTCCTCGTTCGGCTAGTTCCCGGATACATCACCCAATCGCCGGTGGCCGGGTCTCCCGCAATGGAGCCGTAGAGAAAGAGTGGCTCTTCGTGGATGACGATCGACTCAAGATCCGGGCTATCCACCGGACCGGTGACGAAGACGACGTCGTACTCGAGCTCACGCAGGCCATTCAGCAAAGGCGTTGACGGAGCAACTGTGAGATCGAGTTCCACATCTGGATACGTCCTTCTGAACTGACGAATTGAGTCCGGCAACACGTAGAGACTCGCCGCGTCGATCATTCCAACCCGGAGACGTCCATGCAGATTCGGTCCCGACGACCTCAAGTCAGACTGGAGGTCCTCCGTGGCGCTGATGACGCTCCTGGCAAAGCCGACCACCTGCCATCCCTCAGAAGTCAGGACTCGCCGTCGGCCCAGCGCCTCGAACAGTTGGGTACCCATTCGGCGCTCGAGTTCGTGCATCGACTGGGAGAGGGCTGGCTGACTGATACCCAGCCGATCCGCCGCATCCGTCCAGTTGGGTCCGGCTGCAACCTCGATCAGATACGCGAGTTGCCGAAGCTGAATGCTGAGTTCCAGCGCTTCGGTTTTCATTGTCAGATTATATAGGTATCTCTTATGTAATAGAGTGGATTCATCGACTTGTCCGGTGAATGCCTTGGTCCATATGCTGCGCAGCAGATCTACGCGAGGGAGTTCGAAATCAATGTCCGCGCCACTCGACATCAAACCCGCTGACGGCAAACTCGGAGTCCTGCTACCCGGGATGGGAGCTGTGGCCACTACCTTCATCGCCGGCGTTCTAGCGGGCCGCAAAGGCCTCACCCAGCTCCACGGATCACTCACTCAATCGGGCCACATCCGCCTCGGCAAGCGCACCGAGCAGCGCAACCCGCTGATCAAGGACTTCGCTCCCCTGGCCGGCCTGGACGATCTCGTCTTCGGAGGCTGGGATCCGATTCCGGAGAACGCCTACGACGCCGCCCTTACAGCCGGAGTCCTCGACGCCGTGGACCTCGAACCGGTGCGGGCAGAGATGGAAGCCATCACTCCCATGACCGCGGTCTTCGACCCCGAGTATGTGCGCCTACTGGAGGGAACCCACGTCAAGCAGGGCGACACGAAGATGGAACTCGCCACGCAACTGATGGACGACATCGAGCGGTTCAAACGCGAGAACGGATGTGAGCGTTTGGTGATGGTGTGGTGTGGATCAACTGAGGTCTACCGGGAGCCGAGTGCAGTCCATTCTGATCTCAGCTCGTTCGAGGAAGGCCTCAAGAACAACGACCCGGAGATTGCTCCGAGCCAGATCTACGCCTACGCCGCACTGCAGATGGGTGTCCCGTACGCCAACGGAGCTCCCAATGTGACCGTGGACACCGATGCGCTACTCGAGCTGGCACACCGCGAGAGCGCCCCCGTCAGCGGCAAGGACTACAAGACCGGCCAGACGTTGATCAAGACCATCCTCGCCCCGGGATTCAAAGCGCGGATGTTGGGCGTGGACGGCTGGTTCTCAACGAACATCCTCGGCAATCGTGATGGCGAGGTTCTCGACGATCCCGGCAGCTTCCGCAGCAAAGAGGTCTCGAAACTCGGCGCGCTCGACTACATCTTCCAGCCCGAGGAATACCCCGAGCTGTACGGCGACCTCTACCACAAAGTGCGGATCAACTACTACCCGCCCCGCGGCGACAACAAAGAAGGCTGGGACAACATCGACATCTTCGGATGGATGGGGTACCCGATGCAGATCAAGGTCAACTTCCTCTGCCGGGACTCGATCCTCGCCGCACCACTCGTCCTCGACCTGGCACTACTGATGGACCTCTCCAAGCGTGCCGGCAAATCGGGCATACAGGAGTGGCTGAGCTTCTACTACAAGAGCCCTCAGGTGGCCGAAGGCTTGTATCCCGAGCACGATCTGTTCATCCAGCAGACGAAGCTGAAGAACACGCTCCGGCACTGGATGGGTGAGGAACTGATCACACACCTGGGTGATGAGTACTACGAGGAGTAGTCGGTACCAAGTACCAAGTACCAGGTTTCAGGTTGCCGTGTGGCTCTTCACTAACGTGCGCTGATGTCCTATCACATGACACCAGACGAGTTTCGGGCCGCTGGGAACGCGGCGGTGGAATGGGTTGCCCGCTATCTCGAAGAAGTCGAGGACTACCCCGTGATGTCGAGGGTGACGCCGGGCGAGATCCGATCGCAGCTTCCAGAGCATCCGCCTGCGGATGGCGAGTCGTTCGAAACGATGCTGGCAGATCTCAACCAGATCATCATCCCCGGGATCACGCACTGGCAGTCGCCGAACTTCTTTGCCTTCTTCAACGGCAATGCGTCGGCGCCGTCGATTCTCGGTGAGCTGATTTCGGCCGGACTCGGCACTCAGGGAATGCTGTGGGCTACCAGTCCGGCGGCCACCGAACTCGAGACGCATGTGATGGATTGGCTCGTTGAGATGCTCGGTCTCCCCAGTGCGTTTCTTTCGTCTGAATCGGGAGGCGGCGTCATTCAGGACACCGCTTCCTCGTCGACCCTCGTCGCTATTCTGGCGGCTCGTGAGCGGGCGACGGCTTATTCGACGAATGAGACCGGCGACCTCGGTCACCTGACTGCCTATACGTCGAGTCAGGCGCATTCATCCGTGGAGAAGGCGATTCGTATCTCCGGAATCGGCTCAGGAAACCTGCGTCTGATCGACGTTGATAGCGAGTACGCAATGAAGCCGGAACACCTGGAGCGGCTGATGCTCGAGGACGTTGCAGCGGGTAAGACTCCGGCGGTCGTGATCGCGACCATTGGCACCACCTCCTCGACTGCGGTCGATCCCGTCCGGCGCATCGGCGAGATCGCCCGTCGGCAAGGTGCCTGGTTCCATGTGGACGCGGCGCTGGCCGGCTCAGCCGCTATCCGCCCGGAAATGCGTTGGCTGCACGATGGGGTTGAACTGGCCGACAGCTACGTTGTGAATCCGCACAAATGGCTGTTCACCAACCTCGACTTGTCGGCCCTGTACGTCGCTGAACGGTCCCAACTGATCAACACTCTGTCGGTACTACCGGAGTACCTCCGCAACGCGGCAACCGAGTCGGGTGCCGTGATCGACTACCGAGATTGGCAAGTCGGCCTCGGCCGCCGATTCCGGGCCTTGAAGCTGTGGTTCGTCATTCGCCACTACGGCGTCGAAGGTCTCCGGCATCACGTCGGGGAGCACCTGCGGATAGCGCGCGACCTCGCCGCTCAGATCGAGGAGCACCCCGACTTCGAGCTGGCCGCCCCGGTACCGGTCAATCTGGTGTGCTTTCGTCATCGAGGAGGCGACGAGGCGAATCAGCACATCATGGACACCGTCAATGCATCGGGTGAGGCGTATTTCACCCACACAAAACTCGACGGGAAGCTGACATTGCGGATGGCGATCGGTCAGACCTACACAGAAGACCGCCATGTTCGCCACGCCTGGGACCTGATCGTTCAGGCCGCCGGCTGATTCCCGTCGGGGACATGATGGAGCGGATCGTGATCGTTGGGACCAGCGGGTCGGGGAAGACGACCGTCTCTGCTCGCCTCGCCGAGTTGCTGGATATCAGTCACATCGAGCTCGACTCACTTCATTGGGAGCCCGGATGGCAGGAAGCCGAAACATCCGTTCTGCGAAGTCGGGTGGAGGAGGCTCTCGCCGCCGATCGTTGGGTAGTCGATGGCAACTACTCGAAACTCCGCGACCTGATCTGGCCGCAGGCAGACACACTCATCTGGCTCGACTACAGCCGCGTGCGGATCATCTGGCAGGTGACGACCCGCACAGCCCGCAGGGTTATCACTCGCCAGGAATTGTGGTCGGGAAATCGTGAAGGTCTGTACGCCGTGTTCTCACGCGACTCCATCATCTTGTGGGCGCTCACCACTTTCACGAAGAACCGCCGACGGTACACCGCACTGCTGGAGTCCCCGACGACCGCCCACATGCAGAAGGTGCGCCTGCGCTCCCCCCGCCAGGCCAAGGCCTGGCTCTCACAACTGCCCTAGTCCGTTTCCTGTCAATCCGAGGCATCAGAATCGGTACGCTCCATTGACAGGAAACGGTCGGGTGGGCGGTAGTTGGTTATACCCCACGGGGTATGGTATAGTTACATTGGTGTCCGGAGGGGTGCCGGCCGGGTTTCTCCCCGAGTCCGGCTCGCCGAAGTCCCCCGACTTCTCCCCTCTCCGGATAGGCTGGCACCCCGGACACCGAATTAGAGTCGGCGGCCCTCCTCCCCTGGGCCGCCTTCTCATATCCGAGCAACGAGGTATCGAATCATGAAGAGTCGCATCATCGCCGCCAGCCTCTCCGCCGTCGTCCTGCTGGGCGCCTGCGGTTCAGGAACCGCCACCGTCGACGCGCCCACCCAGACGCAGTCGATCGAGCTAATCAATCCGGCCGACGCCGACCAGCTCCTCGAAGACAACGCAGGATCTGGAGACTTCGTCATTCTCGACATCCGTACCCCGGAGGAGTTCAACGCCGGTCGCATCGCCGGATCGATCAACATCGACTTCTACGAGGCCAACTTCGCCTCTGAACTCGACAAGCTGGACAAGGGCAAGACCTATTTCGTCTACTGCAACTCTGGCAACCGCTCCGGAACCGCAATGGGAACCATGCGGGATCTCGGGTTCGTCGACGTCTACGACCTCGACGGCGGAATTCAGGCCTGGTACAACAGCGGGTTCGACATCACGCAGTAGGCGCGGCGACTACTAGCCGCCGATGTAGCTCATCTCTACTTTGTCGAGTCCGCCGGTCGCTGACGACCTGCGCTCCGAGTAGTTGTCATCGCGCCGGTTCCAGACATCTGAGAGCACCGCCGCCACCTCTTCATCCGACGCGCCCGACCGCAGCAAACCACGTATGTCGCGACCCCAGGCGGCGAACAGACAGGTGTAGAGCTGCCCATCGGCGGAAATCCTTGCCCGAGTGCAACTGGAGCAGAACGGCTGCGTAACCGAGGTGATAACGCCGATTTCGCCGCCGCCATCCTTGTAGCGCCACCGCCTCGCCACCTCGCCCGGGTACCCGGCCTCAACCGGCTCCAACGGATACCGATCGCCAATCCGACTCAGAATCTCGACCGCCGGGACAACATCATCGAGACGCCAACCGTTCGTGTTCCCGACGTCCATGTACTCGATGAAACGTACGATATGGCCGGAACCGCGGAAGTGCTCGGCCATCTGCAGCACCGAGCCGTCGTTCACGCCTCGTTTCACCACCATGTTGATCTTGACCGGAGCCAGCCCAGCCGCGGCCGCCGCTTCGATCCCGTCAAGGACGCTCTGAACCGGAAATCCGACATCGTTCATCTTCATGAACACCTCGTCGTCGAGCGAGTCGAGACTCACAGTCACCCGTCCCAACCCGGCCTCGGCCAGCACTGCCGCCTTCCTGGCTAGGAGCACCCCGTTGGTCGTCAGCGTCACCTCATGCAATCCGTCGACTTGTGCCAGAAGACTGATGAGATGCTCCAGATCCTTGCGGAGTAGAGGCTCACCACCGGTAATCCGCACTTTCTCTACCCCTAGGCCGGTCGAGACGCGCGCGAGACGCGCTATCTCCTCGAACGAGAGCAACAACTCCCTGGCCAGGAACTCGTACTCGCGAGAGAAGATCTCCTTGGGCATGCAATAACGGCAGCGGAAATTGCAGCGGTCGGTAACCGAAATTCGGAGATCCTTCAGCGCCCGTTCACGAGTATCACTCAACATGAAGTACGGACGCTAGCGCAACCTACGAGAGACTCATGAAGAGGCGCTCGAGCTCCTGGGGGGTGTA
>JBLYYS010000003.1:0-9574 GCA_048550235.1 Acidimicrobiia bacterium
CCGCCGATGCCGGCAGCAGGTATGCGCGCCTTCTGGCGGCCGGGGAACAGAGCACCATGTTGGAACGAGGGGCCCGGTGGCGGGGCGCCAACATCACGGGGCGGAGCCAATGAGTACCGTACGCCTTGCCTGGGAGATGATCCGATACCGGCCGGTGTTGTTCACGGTGAGCGCAGTCCTGTGGACAACGGTGCACTCCCTGCCGATCATGTTTGGGCTGCTGATCGGACAGGTCTTCGATCGTTTGGCCGGAACGGGTCCGGCCGGAGCCAGTCCATGGACTCCGGTGATCGTTTTTGCCGCCCTGGCGCTAGGCCGCAACGGTGTCCTCTGGTTCGGAGACATCGCCTGGATCACTTACTGGAACGACCAGGCCCTGCAACTGCGCAGGAACCTCCTGAGGTGGCTGTTGGAGGCGCCGGGCTCCAGGACCATTGAGGTCGACCCTTCTCAAGCGGTGTCGACCTTCCGCGACGACGTCGACGACCTGCTCGAGTATGTGGAGACATGGGTTGATCTCGGGGGCGTGTTGGTGTTTGGGGTGGGATCGGTATTCGTGATGTCCCAGATCAATGCCGGCCTCACGGTCATCATCCTGATTCCGCTTCTGCTGACCGGGGTACTGACCCAGTCGATGAGCCCGCAGATCCGCAGTCGGCGGCGGGCGATGAGGACTGCAACCGAGGATGTGACGGGTTTCGTCGGTGAAACGTTTGGAGCGGTACAAGCCGTGAAGCTTGCGCACGCTGAAGAGGCAGTGAAGGAGCGCTTCCATCGACTCAACTCCACCCGCCGGACGGCCGCGCTGCGCGACACATTCCTCACCGAGTTGCTTCGGTCGATCAACGTCAACATGGCAACGGTAGGAACGGCTTTGGTACTCATCGTCTCGGCCGGTGCGATCCGAGACGGCTCCTTCAGCGTCGGCGACCTAGCCGTCTTCCTCACCTACCTGCCTAGGTTGACGGGCTACATAGCTTTCGCCGGGGACATCATTGCTCAGCACCGCCGGACCGGCGTCGCATTCGAGCGAGTGCGACGGCTGACAGTCGACGCTCCGGACGAGGCGCTGATGGACCGCACCCGGGTTCCCCTGTCTGGTGACCTCCCCGACCTCCCGCCGGTGAAGCTGGGACCAGACGATCGTCTGCGGCGCCTGGAGGTTGACGGTCTGACGTTCCGGTATCCGGACTCCGACGACGGAATCACCGACGTCTCATTTGATATCGACCGCAACACGTTCACCGTCATCACCGGCAGGATCGGATCAGGAAAGACCAGCCTGCTGCGGGCACTTCTCGGGTTGGTCCCGTTTGAGGGGTCGATCGCCTGGAATGGCGAGACGATCGACGATCCGGCCTCGTACCTGATTCCGCCCCGCTCTGCGTACACGCCACAAGTTCCGCGCTTGTTCTCGGACACCCTGGCCGACAACATCGCGTTGGGACAACGAGTGACACGGGAGCGACTGCGTGAGGCGGTGGCATTGGCGGTCCTGGATCCGGATCTCGAACGGCTCGAAGACGGACTCGAGACGATGGTCGGGGCCCGCGGCGTCAAACTCTCCGGCGGTCAACTTCAGCGCTCGGCAGCAGCGAGAATGTTCGCTACGGAAGCGGAGTTGCTGGTCTTCGACGATCTCTCATCGGCATTGGACCTCCACACGGAGGCTGAACTGTGGAATCGGTTGTTTGAACGGCGCGAGGTGACCTGCCTGGTCGTCTCACACCGCCGGGTAGCGCTGCAACGCGCCGACCAGATCCTCCTGATGGAGGGCGGCCGTATCGTCGACCGCGGCAGCCTGAAAGACCTCCTGGCACGCTCCCAGACCATGCGCGACCTGTGGGCCACCGCCGACCAGGAGTAGCCGGTTTTCTGTCAATGCGGGGTATCGAAAACGATACGTTCGATTGACAGGAATCTGGCATTGGATTTCCTGTCAATGCAGAGTATCGAAAACGACCTGCCCGATTGACAGGAACCCCCGCGAGGTCAGAGGACCAGGCGCATCAGCCACTCGCCGTCGTGCTCCTCGCCCGTGTCGGTGAACCCCAGTTTGGCGTAGAAGTCCCGCGGACCTCCTTCTTCCTTGACGTAGCTGAGTATCAGTGCGTCGGCATTTGGCTGTGAGCGAACGAAATCGATTATCAACTCCATAGCCCGGTAACCGAACCCCATTCCCTGGAAGCGATGATCGATCATGAAGCGCCACAGGTAGTACTGCGGCTTGTCGGGTTGAAGTGACAGCATGGCGAATCCGACGGGTTCCTCGCCGGCGTAGATGCCACGAAACCACGCATCCTCCGCGAAATACGCCTCGGCAATCGAGACCGAGTTCGGAGCTACGAACTCGTCCTGGGCCTCAGTCACCGACAGATCCAGAATGGGACGGAGGGTTTCACGGGTGATCTCCCGAAGGCTCACCTCCGGCACGGTCTCCAACTCAGTCATCAGCACCCTCTCCCTGTTTCGTGGCAATGCAGGGTATCGAAAACGATACGTTCGATTGACAGGAATCTGGCATTGGGTTTCCTGTCAATGCAGGGTATCGAAAACGATGCGCGCGATTGACAGGAAACAGCAGAGGAGGTGGGGGTCAACGGGTTGGGACTATGCGGTAGATCGTGCCATCCCACGTTGCGATGAGCAGTTCGCCCGACGAGTCCAGGCCGAAGCTGTTGACCTGACCTTCGAACCCGAGCTCTTCCGTCCAGTCGCGCTCGTCGACCGCCACCCCATCCGCATACCGGAAGCTTCTTATGAACCCCGAGCACCAATCCCCATAGAAGTAGTGTCCATCGATCTCGGGGATCGCGGGGCCCCGATATACGTAGCCGCCTGTGACAGAACACCCGTCGGGGTGAGGGTATTCAACCACCGGCAGCTCAAGGCCATCCGACTCGCACTCCGCCGACGAGAAACAATGCGACCCCTCCATCGTCAGCCAGCCGAAGTTGTATCCACCACCCTCCAAGGGCACCACGTTGATTTCCTCCCACTCCGAATGACCAACGTCCGCGATGAAGACCAATCCGTCGACCGGATCGATCGCGAACCTCCACGGATTCCGCAGCCCGAAGGCCCACACTTCAGGTGCTCCCCCGCCGTCCACAAACGGATTGTCCGGTGGGACGACATACGGGGACCCGCCATCGACGTCGAGACGCAAGATCGATGACAGCAACGTGTCGGGATTCTGTGCGTGCATGCTCGCCTCACCCCCTTCGCCGAGCGACAGGTAGAGGTAGCCGTCCGGTCCAAAGAGGATCATGCCGGCGTTGTGCCGATTGGTCGGCTGCTCGAATCGGACGAGTTCCACCAACCCGGCAGTGTCCGGCACCCCACCGATCAGAGGGATCTCGGCGAGCACGGAGTCATCGGATGGCAGCGTGTAATAGGCGAACAAACGGGACTTGTCCGACGGATGGAACGCCATGCCGAGCAAACCCTGCTCTATTCCAGACGAACCTATGACATTTCGAAGATCCAGGAACGGCTCATCACCGACGTTCCCGCCGGCATCGATGCCAAAGACGACACCTTCGCGTTCCACCACGAGCAATCGGTCGCCGGGCGGGTACGGCAGCACAAACGACGGCTGGTCGAATCCCTCCCCAATCACCTCGAGGGTCAAGCCCTGGAGTTCGGGAAGGGGCTCGGTCGTGCTCGTCGTGGTAGTACTGACCTCCAGCACGGTGGTCGAAGTCGCCGGAGCCTCGCTGATGACCGTCGAAGTAGACACGTTCCTCGGCGGCGAGGCCTCGCCGGCCGTGGTACCGAACGTCGTCGGCACCTCGGTCGCCCGGCACCCGGCGGACAACATCAGCAAACCAACGGCTACGAACATCACTCTTCTCAGCACCGGACCAAGGATGGCGCATGGAGCTATCCGGCCGGCGGATTTTCGACCAGCCCGATCATCGTCCGAGCCGTCCATCTGAACCGGGCGATTGCGCGCGCTAGAGTCTCTCGCGGCAGTTGCACGAACTGCGACTGCAGAGTCTCTTTTCCGTTCTTGGCGATCGGGTTTGGGGCCTGTAGCCAAGCCCGTGCCGCATGTCCTGACCGGCCTGGCCGGGTGGTGTGTTGTGTGGGACAGAAGACGAGAAAGGAGTACCCGAATGCCGGTTTCCGGCGACCGGGTAACGGTTCACTACACGGGAACGCTCGACGATGGATCGGAATTTGATTCGTCGCGGGACGGCGACCCTCTCGATTTCGAGATCGGCGCCGGTAACGTCATCCCCGGGTTTGAACGAGCCGTGACACCTCTTTCTGTTGGTGAGTCCACCACATTCCGCCTCGATCCAGACGATGCGTACGGAGAACCAAGAGACGATCTTGTGTTCGAAGTACCAATCACAAACGCTCCCGATGGCCTCACGGCCGGCGACTCGGTGCAACTTGCCACCGGACAACCGGCAACTGTGATCGCCGTTTCGGAAGCGGCGGTGCAGGTCGATGCCAATCATCCGCTCGCCGGTCAAGCGCTCACCTTCGCGGTAGAGCTCATGTCGGTTGTTTCAGAAGGAAATGGGTAATGAACATCTACGTAGGCAATTTGCCTTATACATTCACGTCTTCGGATCTCGAGAACGTGTTCACTCCCTACGGCGAGGTCTCCTCTGCCCAGGTCATCATGGATCGCGCCACCGGCCGATCACGCGGATTCGGTTTCGTTGAAATGGACGATGATGCCGCCGGTCGCGAGGCCATTGAGAAGCTCGATGGTTCCGACCTCGACGGACGTCGTTTGACGGTCAACGAAGCCCGCCCCCGTCAAGAGCGGCGCGGCGGCGGTGGCGGTGGCGGCCGCTACTAAACCTGCAGTTTGCGAGTAGCCGGAACGGCCGCCTTCGGGCGGCCGTTCTGCGTTCAGTCCCCTGCGCGGGCGATGTCTCGAAACCCGAGACCGATTAGATAGAACGCGGCGGCAAACAGGCTGATGGCGCCGGCCGCGGCGATGATCGCTTCCCACGGGATTCCGGCTCGGTTGGCCGGCGGAAGGGACATCGAGAAGAAGATGATCGTTCCCCAGTTGAGCCGCGTATCGCTGAATCCGAGAAACGATACGAAGCCATCTGCGACGATGGCACCACTCGCTCCCAGCAGCATGTAGAGAGCAGCCACGGGTACGAGGTGAGGCAGCAGATGCTTGGTGATGATCTGCTTTGCGCCGGCACCTGCCACGCGGGTCGCGTCGATGAAAGGTCTGCTCAACACGGTCAATGCCTGGCTCCTCAGGACGATCGCGGCCCCAGAAGCACCCGACACGACACCGTAGATGACTCCAAACGCCAGCGGACTCAGAGAATCACGGAAAGGTCCTGCTCCGAGAATCACCATCAGGAGCGGCGCCGGCAGGAGTTGCAGAGTGTCCGACACCTCGGTCAACAACATGTCGGTCGCTCCGCGCCGGTAGGCGGCGACCGTTGCCACCAACAATCCGACGATCGCCGTGGTGACGGCCGCGGACAGCCCGACCACAAAACTCGGAGTACTGGCCGCCAGGACCATCGAAAGCACATCCCGCCCGAGATTGTCGACGCCGAGCGGATGTTCCGATGTGAATGGTCCCGGCAGCGTCACCTCGGATACGAGGTCACCGGGCACCACGAACGGGTTGAGCATCCGCGCCCTCATTAGCTCCATCTCTGTCGAATCGTCGGTCACCTCCTGTTTCTCCTCGAGTACAACCTTCTCGACAACCACGTCGTCATGGCCATAGATCGGGTGGTAGGTCGCCCGGTCCCACACCGTGGCCATCAGGATCGGATGGATCACGGCAGCCAGTGCGTAGACGCCGATGAGGAACACACCGAACATCGCCAGCTTGTTCGACTTGAATCGCTGCCAGGCGATCAGCCACCAGGACCTGCGCCTCATATCGCCATCTCCGAGGGTCGGTCTGTCTGCCCGTACCGGGTGCGGGGATCCAGCATCGCGTGGAGGACATCGAGGACGATCCTGGCGCCGACAGAGATCACGCCGATGAACAGCAGTCCGCCGACCACCAGCGGATAGTCACGGGCTTGGAGAGATGAAAACAGCACTGAGCTGAGGCCGGGGAAGTTGATGGAGGCCCCGTAGTGGGACGGAACAGAGAAGGCGTACTCGACGATCACCAACCCGGACAGGACAAAGGGCAGTGAAACGACGAACCGGCTGAGCGCTGGAAGCAACGCCACGCGCGCCGCGTGACGGTCACGGATCTGCTTCTCCGGCATCCCGATGGCGCGCGCCGTATTGATGTACTCCTCACGGGATACGCCGTCCATGGCCGCTTCCACCACGAGGATTATCTCGCCGATCGTCAGGATGGCCACGGCCAACAGCGGCAACGAGAGCAGGAAGAGGATGTCGATCGCCTTGGCCCGCTCCCCGAGGTACTGCCAGTACGCGAGATTCAGGCCCACCCAGAGGATGAACAACACGAAACCCGAGATCCGTCGTCTGAAGAGACGTCGAAATGGACGTTGAATCGACAGCACCACGATCCCGGTAACGACGAAGGCAACGGCCATCTGCCAGAGGAGAGGCTCTCCTGATGTTGGCAGGATCATGAAGGAACGCCCCACCCTGATGGCTCCCTGGTCGACTCCTTCTATGTGGGTCATTGCACTTCGACCGGCAAGGCCGGCCAGGTTGATCCAGGCGACTGCCAGAACGAACGTCAGGAAGGGTGGGAACAGGGTGTGGGTTGTGACCGCGCCCAATCGTATGACGCCCTTCAAACGCCGATTCTTCGACCAGCCGACGATCTTGCCCAGCCAGTGGCCGCTCAGGAACGCCAGCGTTATCGAGAGGGTGAAGATCAACAATGACCAGGGAAGCAATGTGGTCATGAGGTCGAGAATCGGTCGCCCGTCTGTGGTCTCTCCGAACTTCCCCTGGACGAAGCTGCCCATGAATCGCCACCACTGTTCGAACACGGACCGATCGAGACCCAACTCGGCCTGCAGCGCAGCCCTTCGCTCACCGAGGCCCGGCATGAAGTTGTTGGTGAAGTCGCCGGGCATCATCACCTTGGCGACAAAAAACACAACGGTCGCGAAAAGGAACAAGGTGATGACCGATGAAATGACTCGCCTGACCAGGAAGCGCCCCATAGACGGGCCAGGCTAGCGCTCGAACCGTTCCCTACCGCCAGCACCCGCGAGCAAAGGCCTAACGTTGAGGAATGGAAACAATCAGATTGATATTCCGCTTCCTGGCGGCCGTGCTGATCGCCATCGCCGGTCGGGCTGTCAGGCGAATCATCCGCGGCCCCATCGTGCCCACCTGGAGTTGGTCGGTCGAGATGAGGGTTGTCGCCTTCCGGGCGCTGATCATGGCCAGCGCTGAGAACGGAGATCGCACGAAACGGCGCTCGATGGAAGCGAAACTCGATCCAAGCCTTCCCCGTAATCTGAAGGGGCTCGTTGCGGTCCGTCAGGGAACGGTCGGATCGATCCAAGGTGAGTGGCACGAGCGAAGGGGCGGGTTCACCGATCGGGCAACGATCCTGTATCTCCACGGCGGGGCATACGTTTCAGGAAATCCGGCTACCCACCGTCGGTTCGTCGCTCGACTGGTTTGGGAAACTCACACACGTGCTTTCGTGGCCGACTACCGAATCGCTCCCGCGCATCCATTCCCGGCCGCTCTCGATGATGCACTCGCTTGCTACCGCGGGCTCCTCGATGCCGGAGTTGAAGCCAGCAGTATCCTCCTGGCAGGAGACTCGGCCGGAGGCGGGTTGGCCACAGCTCTCTTGCTTCGCCTCCGAGATGAAGATCAGCCTCTTCCGGCCGGAACGATCCTGTTCTCACCGTATACCGACCTGGAGCACAGCGGTGCCAGCCTCTTCCGTAACTGGGAAACCGACTACCTACCTCTGAGCGATGCTGGTCCAAACACGTTCTACATCGGAGATGCCGATCCACGCCACCCCTATATCTCACCGATGTACGGCGAGTTTCAAGACATCACGCCGATGCTGGTATTCGCCGGCGGCAAGGAGATGATCCTGGACGACTCTCTGAGGCTCGTCGAAGCGGCCGAACGCGACAACGTTGAAATTGAACTGATCATCGAACCCGACATGTTCCACGTCTGGCCGGCAGTTGTTCCCAACCATCCCGCCACCGCAAGAACCCTGGCGAGATCGGCGGACTTCATAATGTCTCACGCTGCTGATTGATTCGCGCCCAATCGACTGAGAGCGGCTCATGCTGAATCCGCCTCATCGGGCTACACCTACACTGCTCCGATGCTCATAGCCGACTCAGCAGCCGTCCTCGCCACGCTGTTCGCGTTCATCACGCTCATTCCGCAGATTGTGAAGTTGTGGCGCACCCGGAACGCCGACGGAGTCTCCGCGACGTGGGCATCCCTGGGCGCAACCTCCAATGCTGCCTGGGTCGCCTACCTGACCTCGCAAGGCCTGTGGCTGGCTCTTCCCTCAACCGTTTTCATGTCCGTGTTCTTCGCTATCACCGTCGGCCTCATCGGTTGGACCGGTCGGCCCAGCGCACGGCCCATTCTGCTGGGATTCGGATGGGGCCTCGTGTTGACCCTGGTTGGGATCGTGGGCGGCTGGGCCAGCCTCGGGTTGCTGTTGGGAGTGTCGTTCGGAGTACAGGCAGCTCCGACGGTATACACGGCATTTCGAACCTGGGCACCAAGCGGCATCAGCCCAGGGACCTGGCAGCTGACACTCGTAGAAGGGGCTCTCTGGCTGATCTACGGTCTGGGCTATCGGGACCCGGCGGTGATCATGTTCGGAATACTCTCTTCCATCACTGCGATCCTGGTGATGAGTCGCTATTACTCGACCCGACATCGATGGTTGGAGTCCTCTGAACGGCCGCCGCTACGCTCGGCAACATGAAGATCTCGAGCCGATCTGACATAGCGCCGTTCTATGTCATGGAAGTCATGAAGGCTGCTGCCGCTCGCGAGATGCGGGGCGACGGCGTCCTACATCTAGAGGTCGGTCAGCCTTCGACTCCTGCCCCACAGGGCGTGCTGGCTGCTGCCGAAGCGGCACTCAAGAACGAACGACTCGGCTACACAGACGCACACGGCCTCCCCTTGCTACGCAGACGGATCGTTGATCACTATTCCGACAGGTACTCGGTCGACCTCGAAGAGGATCAGATAGCCGTCACGGTCGGAGCATCCGGTGGATTCGTCCTGGCAACTCTCGCCGCCTTCAACGAAGGGGACCGCGTCGCCATGACCGAACCGGGCTACTCGGCCTACCGCAACATCCTCCGGGCACTCGGGATCGAAGTCGTCGACATCCCGGTTGGCCCGTCCACTCGTTTCAACCCGACACCGGCAGCTCTCGAGGCGGCTCTTCCGCTCGACGGCCTGGTGACCGCATCGCCCTCCAATCCAACCGGGACCATTCTGACGTCCTCCGAGCTCGTGGATCTGGTTACCTTCTGCAACGGCCACGAAATTCGGATGATCGCCGATGAGATCTATCACGGCATCACCTACGGAAGCGAATCGGCACCGACGGCAGTTTCCCACTCGACTGATGCTGTGGTCGTTCAGAGCTTCTCCAAGTACTTCTCGATGACCG
>JBLYYS010000004.1:0-2804 GCA_048550235.1 Acidimicrobiia bacterium
AGGCTCAGTTCGCCACAGAAGGGCTGATCGATCGACTGGCCGAGCAGGTGGGAATCAGCGGTTGGGAAATGCGCTCACGGAACGTGGTCACTCCCGGTGTCGTCTGGGGACCCGGCCAGATCATGGATGAAGGCTGTGCCGGAGCCCGCATGTGTCTAGACAGAGCGAAGCCGTTCTACGATGAAGCACGGGAGCAGGGAAAGGCAGTCGGTCTCGGTCTCGGCTTGAAGAACTCAGGACTCGGAAACGGCTTCCTCGAGATTTCTCGGGCGGTCATTCGATTCGAAGAAGATGGCACCGTCGAGATCCGACACTGCTGGACCGAGATGGGCCAAGGCATTCACACCGTTGCCCTGCAGGTCGCGGCCGAAGAACTGAAGGTCGATCCCGACCGTATCCGGGTAGTCGTAGATACCACCCGGGAACTCGGAGCCGGCCAGACGACCGGATCACGAGGCACCCTCATGGGAGCAGGTTCGGTTGCCGATGCATGTCGGGTCGCCAATGAGGCCGGTCAACGGCCCGGCATCGACTATGTCGGCGAATACCGGGTCGACTGGACGGATTCACTCGAAGACGGCTTGGAGAACCCAATCATCCATTCCGCGTTCGGCTATGCCGCCCAGCTGGTGATCGCCGATCCCGAAACCGGCAGGATCGAGAAGGTGGTGGCGGTTCACGACGTCGGCAAGGCCATCAATCCGATGTTGGTCGAGGGGCAGATCGAAGGCGCCGTCCATATGGGTCTCGGATATGCCCTCACTGAAGAATTCCCCACGGACGACCGGGGAATGCCGACCAACATGACTCTTCGCAGTCTGGGCATATTGCGGGCCAAAGACATTCCGGAGATCGAAGCCATTCTCGTTGAAGCACCTCAACCGCGGGCACCGTATGGAGTCAAGGGTGTCGGTGAGATTGGCCTGGTGCCGACCGCCGGCGCGGTAGCGGCCGCGTTCCACGAAATCGATGGCACCTGGCGGACGAGGCTGCCCTTGAACGTGCATCAACCGCTGCAGGTGTAGCCGGAGGTCGCACCACCCGCGTTTCTCCCCCACCGCCCAGGTGGGAGAGATGCCGAGTCCTCGAGGCAGAGGGGGCAGCGCAATGCGTGTCCCTCACGAGCCGGAGGCATGGGCCCGCCCCATGCAGATCCCCCCTCCCCTCCACTCGCTTCGCTCCCTCCGGGACTCCCCCCGCAAGCGGGAGGAGAACCTTCCTGCGCTCACTCCGGGGGCTCTGCGATGCCCGGTCCGCCTGAGGTGAGTTGCCCAACCGACTCCAGGGCCTCGTCCAATACAGCCTGGCCGAGTTCCGTCCTGATCTCGTGGTGAAGGGCCCCTGCGAGAAATTCGTGAGCGGGCACCTCGGTCCGGTTCGGGTCATGGCCGGGGTCCCACCAGTCCTTGAACACGATCCTGTTGCCGTCGAACTCCAATTCAACGGTGTGATAGTCGCGTGCTTTGCTCCAGTAGGTCGTCGGCTGCATCAACCGAGGCTACCGTCTCAGGTACACATGACGCAGCGTGCCGACCTCCAAGACCCCGCCGTAGTCAAGCTGTCGTTGATCGACCGGTTCCTCCCGGTCTGGATCCTCGCTGCCATGGGACTCGGCCTCGGTCTCGGGCGGTTGTTCCCGGACCTCAATGACTGGCTCGACACCGTGAAGATCGGCACGGTATCTCTGCCGATCGCGGTCGGACTGCTCGCCATGATGTATCCGGTGCTGGCCAAGGTTCGTTACTCACGAGTTGGGGCTGTGGCTGCCGACCGGCGCCTCATGGGCACATCGCTGGTCCTCAACTGGATCATCGGCCCCGCGCTGATGTTTGCTCTCGCCTGGCTTCTCCTGCCAGACCTCCCCGAGTACCGGACCGGACTGATCATCGTCGGCCTCGCTCGCTGCATCGCCATGGTGCTCATCTGGAACGACTTGGCCTGCGGAGACCGAGAAGCTGCTGCCGTTCTCGTCGCCCTCAACTCGCTCTTCCAGATCGTTGCCTACGCGGTGCTCGGCTACTTCTACCTCGAGTTGCTCCCGGGCTGGCTCAACCTCGACACCGCTTCGCTGGACGTGTCGATGTGGGAGATCGCCAAGATCGTGCTGATCTTCCTCGGAATACCGTTGGCAGGCGGATACCTCACGCGGCGCTGGGGCGAGCGATCCAGAGGGGTCGAATGGTACGAATCGACCTTCCTGCCGCGCATCGGCCCTTTCGCGCTCTACGGACTGCTGTTCACTGTTGTGATCCTGTTCGCGCTGCAGGGTGAGACGATCACCTCCAAACCCTTCGACGTCGCTCGGATTGCTCTTCCGCTGCTGGCTTACTTCGCCCTGATGTGGGGCGTCTCTTTCGTACTCGGCCTCCGCCTCGGACTGAGCTACGAGAAGAACGCCACCGTGGCTTTCACCGCCGCCGGCAACAACTTCGAACTCGCCATCGCCGTCGCTATCGGCGTTTTCGGGGTTACCTCCGGCCAAGCACTGGCTGGTGTGGTCGGTCCCCTGATAGAGGTGCCGGTCCTGGTAGGTCTGGTGTACGTGTCGCTATGGGCGAAGAACCGGTTCTACCGGTCTTCGACTAGCACCACGCCATCCACCGGTTCGTGAGCCGTCAGGACCCGCGCCAGGTCCTCAGCATCAGATCGATTTCGCGCATCTACTTTCGTCACGGCAACGATCACCCGTGCACCGGCGGGCACGGTACGCAACGCCCCGCTCGGGTGCATCAAGATCGTTGCGCAATCCGCGCTCGTGAGAACGTGATCGACGGCCAGTCCTGAAAACTCGACTGCTTGTTCAA
>JBLYYS010000005.1:0-2789 GCA_048550235.1 Acidimicrobiia bacterium
AAGCGCCGTGTGAAATCGGGACCGCAAGCGGGGTTCGAATCCCCGCCCTGGCTCACCTTCTACACCGTTCGTGCGTGATTCAGGCTCGCAGAACGGGAAGCTCTCACGCACGAATGGGTGGAGTCTCTTCTGCTGAGTCCCGTTTGGACCTGCTCTTGGCGGCGAGTGTGGCCGTGCCGACCAGGGTCAGCAGGACCAACGCTGTGATCAGGGGGTTGTTCGCCACGATGGAGGTCATCAACGAGGAGAGGTCGTCGATGAATCGGATCGGTCGGTTGGCGCCGAGTGCATCGGCTCCGCTCAGCAGAATCGTCGACCAGTACCAGACGATGAATCCTCCCGCGAGGATCAGCACGACCCCCGAGATCCGGTTGACATGCCTAGACGCGGCACGCATCCGTTTGACCAGCGTCTCCTTGCCGAGTGCCATCGCCACCGTTATCGCCAGTAGCACGAATGACATTCCGGCTGCATAGGCGAGGAAGGCTGCGAATCCCCCAATGAAGCTTGTCTGAGTAAACGTCCCTGCGACCAGCGATAGGAAGATGGGGAGGGTGCAGGAGAGTGAGGCCAGAGCGTAGGAGACTCCGAACGCGAAGACGGCACGGTAGCTGTGTTCCCTGCGCACTCCCTTGACCTGGGGGAGTCGCACGTTGAGGTAGAAGCCGCGCAGAAGTGCAATGCCAAGTCCAACGAGGCCGACGCCGACGACTAGCGCAACCCAGGGGATGTAGGTCGCGATCGAGCGCAGCCCAGCCACCATGATTGCGCCGGTGACGCCAAAGACGAGCAGGAATCCGGCCGAAACCACTCCGCCGATAACGAAAGCCCTGCGAATGGCAGCGGATCGATCGACTGTGTCATCGTCCAATCCGATGAAGTAGCCGAGGTAGGCAGGAAGCATGGCGAAACCACATGGATTGACTGTGGCCACGAGACCGGCCGTGAAAGCGGTTGCGAGTAAGGCTGTCATTGCACTTCAGACAACGAGATCGCCCCCACCCGACCTTGCGTCCTTGTCGGCATGGCGACAAAGCGCGGGGATGCGGCGCGGCGGTAGTTGGCGAGCCGGTCGGATAGGGTGCAGATCATGAGCACCACAAACAAACGGATCACTCTCGCCCAACGACCGGTCGGAACGGTCACTGAGGACTGCTTTGCCCACGATGAGGTCCCTACTCCGGCACCGGGTCCAGGTGAGTTCCTGGTCGAGGTCGAATACCTGTCCATTGATCCAACCATTCGAGGTTGGATGGCCTACGACACCTATCTGCCGGCCATCGAGATCGGTGCGCCGATTCGCAGCGGTGGCCTGGGAACCGTGGTCGAGTCGAACAACGACGGCTATCCGGTCGGCACCACCATCTTCGGGATGACTGGATGGCAGCAATACGCGATCTTCGACAGAGGCGTGCAGATTGTGCCAGAAGGCATCCCGCCGGAAGCGGCACTCAGCGTGTTCGGAACGACGGGACTCACCGGCTATTTCGGACTTCTGGAAATCGGGCGGCCGGTCGCCGGGGAGACGGTCCTGGTTTCCGGTGCGGCCGGGGCGACCGGATCGATCGCCGGCCAGATCGCCAAGATCAAGGGCTGCCGGGTCGTCGGCCTGGCCGGCAGCGACGAGAAGTGTTCATGGTTGACAGACGTGGCCGGGTTCGATGCCGCCATCAACTACAAGACCGAGAACGTGCGACGGGCAATCCGGGAGGCATGTCCAGACGGCATCGACGTGTACTTCGACAACGTTGGTGGTGAGATTCTTGAGGCAGCGATTGCGAATCTGGCGCTACGGGGAAGGGTCGTCCTTTGCGGTGCCATCGCTCAATACAACGACGAACGGCCGTCGCCGGGGCCGAACAATCTCGGTGTGCTCATCAGCAAACGGGGCCGGATGGAAGGCTTCATCGTGCTGGACTTTCTCAAACGTTCGGGTGAAGCGATCATGGACCTGAGTGCATGGGTGAAAGACGGCCAGTTGACCTACACAACAGATGTTGTCGACGGCCTCGAGAACGCCCCGGCCGCCTTCGACCGGTTGTTCACCGGCGCGAACACCGGAAAGGTCATGGTCCGCCTATAGAGCTGCAGCTATACCGCCCAGGGTGGTCCGCTCAGATACTTCCAACCCGAGTCGGGTAGGAGGGCGATGGCAGTCCCGCCTTCGCGACTGAGTACATCGATGGCTGCATGTAGCACCGCTCCTGATGAGGTCCCGACGAACTGGCCTTCAGTCTTCATCGTGTCGGCGACCATGTCGGTCGCGGTGGCGGCATGCACCTCATGGCGGTCGGTGACCAGGGTCAGATCGGCAACCGGAGGCTGGAATGGATCGTCTTGTGAACGCATTCCACCGATAGGGTCGTCGACGAATGGTTCGACCGAGTGGATCCGGATCTCCGGCCAGCAACGGACCAGTCCCCGGCTGTTGCCGGTGAGCGTGCCTCCGGTTCCAAAAGCGCCGAAGAAGTGAGTAGGTGGCACTTCCTCAGGCCAGTCTCTGACGATCTCGAGTGAAGTGCCGAAGAAGTGGGAGTAGACATTCCATCTGTTTCCGTACTGATAGAGCATGTGGCCCTCGCCGGAATCCGTTAGCTCCCTCGCATGATTGATGGCGCCGTTGGGCCCTCCTGGGACTTCGATCAACGCTGCCCCATAAGCACGCAGCAGCTGCTTGCGTTCTTCTGTGGCGGTATCTGGTAGGCAGATGACCATCGGATGGCCGTGTATGAGGGCAAGGCGAGCCAGTCCGATCCCTGTGTTGCCTGAGGTAGCTTCGATCAGAGGCT
>JBLYYS010000006.1:0-2948 GCA_048550235.1 Acidimicrobiia bacterium
GGATTTCCTAACCAACCCCACAGCAACCCCACACGCTACGCCGTCAAGGCTATCGTCGATAGCGTCAGCAGCAGCCTGGTCGATGCCCTCGAACAAGTGCCCGTAGACATCGAGAGTGTCGTGATCGACGTCAGCGGTTATCTGACGTCGCTTCGCGCGGAAGGTGGGACCGATCAGTTTGGTGGATTGCATGAGACCGAACGCCCGGCGATATTCGTCAGCGGTCAGGCCATGGGAGTGGTTCGTGTGGGAGCCAAGGTGGGCGAACATTTCACCGCAGACATGACATTGCACCTGGTCTCCGTCATCGGCGAGCACACCGAACTGGCCGAAGTAGGGGCCGTCCCAGGTCGGTTCCTCGAAACGCATGGCCGGGCGGGTACCGGGCCAGAAAAGGCCACGGATGTTTCGGTGACGGCGGTAGCGTGTGCCCCAAGACCCTTCATGCGAGTAGCGTCGGTGGTTCCCGACAAAGGAGAACTAGGTGTATGTCATTAGGCGGGTCTACAAGGTGAAACCTCGGGCGGCTCGTGAGGCGGCCACGATCGTGGCCCGCATTGGTGAGTTGTATCACGAGGCGGGTCGACGTTCTGAAGTGAGGGTCTGTTTCAACGGCACAACTCTGCCCGGCGAAACCGACGTCGTGTTCATGGAGTGGACCGATGACGTGATCCGGTCACCGTATGGTCGAGGGGAGCCATCGATCGCTGACGCTAGTGAGCTTGGTGCCCGACTGCGGGAGTTGACTGAGGATTCTTGGATTGAGTTCTATGAGATGCTCACCCCGGAGAAGGCGATGGATCTGGACTGAACCTTCGGTCGCGACTGGCTATCGGGCCAGAAATCGCCACGAATGTGGCGGTGGCGGTTCGGATGGCGTGAGAGTCTTTCGGAGAGTTAGAGATTCCGGCATCCCGGGATTGTCTGTCTTCACCCTCTTGAACTCTCGAAACCCAACCGCCCTGTAGAAGGCACGAGTCCGTTCGTACGGCTCGTAGTCGATGGAATCACCGAGCGTCTCGACGAACAAGTCAATCACCCCGGAACCCTGAAGCCAATCCTCTGCAAAAAGGAGCAACCGCCTCCCTAGTCCCCCACGATGATGGCCGGAATCGACGGCAATCCACCCGATCTCACCGGAACCGTCCCCGGCGAACGTCCAGGTGATGAACCCAATCACATCACCGTTCACTATTGCGACAGCACCCGGCTGATGTTCGATATCGACCGTGATCTGTTGGATGCCTTCCTGGTTGAACCACTGGGGTAGGGACCGAGCCAAATCGATGACAGCAGTGAAATCGTCAGGTGTCATCGACCGGAGCTCAGCAGCACTGGGCATGAGTGTCATCGTATTCGAAGTCACCGAAGTGGGGGCTAGTCGAGACTGGTTCATCGGTAGGCGTGGACGGCAGCGTACCGAGCAGAAATCGCCACGGCTGTTCGGTGACGGCGGGGGATAGGGCGTGATGACGACATTCCGAGGACCCACGTCCCGAAACACCGGTGGCCCGCCCACAAGGTCATTGAGCGAAGCACGGGTGCGATCCTGGCTCAGAGACCCGTGGCTAGACCTCCTGGACGATGTGGGCTGTCGGTGCGGTGGTCGATTCACCCTTGTCGCCCCGCCTCATCGGTCGTATGGTGACGGTAGTTGGGTGGGTCTCGGAAGAGACACGCGGCGGGTCTGCTGACAGGGGGTCAGTGATGCGTACTCGTTTCTCTCTTCTTTTGGTTTTCGTGATGGTGTTGGCGTTCGTACCGTTGGGTTCGGCGGCGAAAGGTGGGGCGGCAAGTGTTCAGTTCCCGTCCGAGATCGACCTTCCCGACGATTTCTTCCCTGAGGGTATCGCCGTCGGCCGGGGATCGACTTTCTTCGTCGGGTCGCTTGCCTACGGCTCGATCTACAAGGGCGATCTCCGAACGGGCGAAGGTGCGGTCTTCACCGAACCGACAGGGCTGTTCACCACACTCGGGCTAGATGTCGACCAGCACAATCGAGTCTGGGCGGCCGGAGGCGTCTCCGGTATGGGCCGCGTCTACGACGGGACCACCGGCGAACTGCTGGCTACCTACGTGTTTGCGGATCTTTTCCAGTCGACGATCAACGACGTCATCGTCACCCCGAATGCGGCCTGGTTCACCGACTCAGGAACGGTCGGGGCGGGCTGCCCACTGTTCTGCGGGGAGCCGCGCCTCTTCAAGGTTGCCCTCGGACGGGGGGGTGGTCTCCCCGATGACCCGTACGCGGCAGAAGAGATCCCGGTCGATGTCCCCGACATCGCTTTCTCCAACCTCAACGGTATTGAGACCATGCCGGCGAGCACCGAGTTGATCGTTGCGCACACCACGGCCGGCGCCCTATACCGGGTCGACCCGGACACGGGCGAAGCTGAAGTGCTCTACGACGACCCTCCGTTGGTGAGACCCGACGGGATGGTCCGCCTGGGACTGACGCTCTACGTCAGCGAGAATGCCGCCAGCCGAATCGCAGTGATCAAGCTCGACCCGTCGACAGCGACGGGAACGTTGCAGGGTGTGGTCCCGGTTGAAGGTGCACAGACTCCGTCGACGGTGGCGGTGTTCGGCTCGGCCGTCTACGCGGTCGATGCCCGCCTCAACACGTTGTTTGAAGGACCCTACAAGATCTTCAGAATCGAACGCTGATCGGAAAATGACGGCGATGGCGCCGGTGGCCAGGTTGCGGGACCGTTCCGCCGTCGCATCCTGATGCTCGGTGAGATGGCCGATGAACTGGCTGCGTTTCTCCCGGTAGCTCGGCCCGGCGAGCTTGTGGACTGCATCAGCCCACCGGCAACATAATGAGCCTGGTTGGTGTGGCTCCCGAGATGAGCGAACATCTCACCGCAGATATGACACTGGCCGCCCAGGTCAGCGAATCGGGCTGATTCTCTCTCGCACGGAAGGAGCCAGGGGTTCAAACCCCC
>JBLYYS010000007.1:0-7731 GCA_048550235.1 Acidimicrobiia bacterium
CACCGGTGCAAGCGGCGAGAAGCAGCAACATCAACGGCAGGGCGCGATTCACGTCGAAACCCTACACTCACCCGGTTCTGGCGTCAGGAACCCGTCGAAATTGCGCGCTCTCTAACGCCAGAACGGGGTGGGGGGGTCGCGCTATGGTGCCTCCAAAGCGGCCCTGACCTCAGCGACGACCGCTTCCGGACGATCCGTGAGATCCCACCAGGTGTACCGGAACGTGCGCCATCCGAGAAGCTCCGTTCGGTTCTGGATCTGCCGATCTCTCCGGAATGTCGGGCGGTCCATGTGGAAAGCCTCCGAGTCCAACTCGATCCGCACTTTTGCACTCGGAAACGCAAAGTCGGCCCTGCAGACGAAGCCCCACCGCAGGTCCTTGATGATGTATTGCGGGATTGGTAGCGGTTTCCGAGTTCCCCACACGCGACGAAAGAGGTCCTCCAGATCGCTCTCGGTCAGTCCATCCCAATGCAATCGAGACTCAACATGTGGCCGGATCACACCGACACCGGCCCTACCTTTGCGACCCACCCGGGCGACGAAGGCGGAAATGTCCACGAGGGTGAACGCGCCCTGTCTGATACCTCTCTCGAGAGCCTTCTCGACCAGCCACGGTGCGGAGGCACCGAGATCAACAACAGTCCGGGTGGCGGTTGTCACCGGTATCCCATCCGCAGTCGTGTAGTCGTCGGGGAGTAAGTCCTTCGATTCGTGGACCCGAAACGGAGGCTGTTGCGTGCGTTGCCACCGCGGCACAACGATCTCGACCTGGTCGAGCGGACGATCTAAGAGGCCGTGCAGAACTGCGGCGGTGGCATGGGAAGCGAGCGCCGAAGGCCCACCGGTCAACACTGCGCTCATGACTTCCTGGTGCCAAGACGGCTCGACGATCGGAAACCGGAACGTCCTGTACGCGACTCTCATGAGCTTGCCGGTTCGAACGTGGCGCTCGACGGTCCTGGACGAAACCCCGGCCGCACGCAGTTGCTCGAGGCCGATGACCCCGAACTGGCGCCGAGCGGTCTCCATGGCGGACATCAAACCTGTCACGTGCCCAATATGCCGAAGCCTTGGAGAGATGGGAACCCCCTTGCGGGAACCCGCCCGCCCCATCGCCTTCTGGCGTTAGAAACCCGCCAGAATTGCGCGCTTCCTAACGCCAGAACGTAGGGTTGCGAGCATGGAACGCAAAACAGCCGCGCAGGATGCATTCGCCTCGGTTGAGGGCGAGCTCCAGGCCATCAGTCAGTGGATGTACGACAACCCGGAAATCGCCATGGAAGAATACGAGACCTCGGCCAAGCTGGTCTCGTTCCTGGCCAACCATGGGTTCAACGTCGAGTACCCGGCCTATGGACTCGACACGGCGTTCGCCGCTCGGGTGGGATCGAGCGGGCCTGAAGTGATCATCTGCGCAGAGTACGACGCTCTTCCAGGGGTAGGCCATGCCTGCGGCCACAACATCATCGCAACCTCCGCGCTCGGTGCCGGTGTGGCGCTGGCCGGCATCGCCGACGATCTCGGAATCCGGGTCACGGTGCTCGGAACACCCGCGGAGGAGATGCGCGGTGGCAAAGTCGACCTCATTGAGGCCGGCGCGTTCACTGATGCGGCGGCTTCGATGATGGTGCATCCCTCCCCCGACGACGTTCTCGATCCCGACGTCCTGGCGGTCCGGCACATCGACGTGACCTTCCACGGGCGGGACTCTCATGCCGCGTTCGCTCCCCAAATCGGGATCAACGCCCTCGACGCCTTCGTGCAGGCGTACGTCAACGTCTCGACCCTCAGGCAAGCCTTCTACCCGAAAGACAAGGTCCACTGCATCATCACGCACGGCGGCGATGCCCCCAACATCATCCCCTCGATGACGAAGTCGTCCTGGTACGTCCGGGCGGGCACCAAGGCCAGGATGGTCGAGCTCTATGACAAGGTGCTGGCCTGCTTCGAAGGGGCGGCAACCGCGACGGGGTGCACCTTTGAGGTAGCTGAGATCGGCCACCCGTACGAGGACTTGGTCAACAACCCGATCCTCGTCGATCGGTTCAACGCCAACATCACGGCCCTCGGCCGCACGATGATGCGAGCCACCGACTTCGAGCCGGGGGCCGCTGGGTCAACGGACATGGGCAACGTCTCCCACGTCGTACCGGCGATTCACCCGTTCCTCGGTATCCACGCCGGTGGCTACGTCAACCACCAACCTGAGTTCGCGGCGCACACGGTCACACCCGACGGCGAGCGGGCGATCAGGGATGGCGCTCTCGCCATGGCGTGGACTGTGATCGACCTCGCCGAAGACGACCTGTGGGATCAGCTGCGGTGACTGTCGCTGGGCCGCCGATTCTGGCGTGAGAAACCCGCAATAAATGCGCGCTTTCTAACGCCAGAACGGTCTTCGGTGTTGATTCAGAGGATCTGGCTGAGGAACAGCTTCGTGCGGTCGTGTTCGGGGTTCGTGAAGAAGTGCTCGGGCGTGCCGGCTTCGACGATGGTGCCGTAGTCGAAAAAGAGCACCCGGTCTGCCACCTCTTTGGCGAAGCCCATCTCATGCGTCACCACAAGCATCGTCATACCGGATTGGGCGAGCTCCTTCATGACGTCGAGGACCTCTTTGATCATCTCAGGGTCGAGCGCGGAGGTGGGCTCGTCGAAAAGCATGATTCGAGGTTCCATCGCCAACGAACGGGCGATCGCCACACGCTGCTGTTGACCACCGGACAGCTGCCCAGGGAACTTCTCTGCCTGTTCGGGGATACCGACCCGCTCCAGCAGAGCCATCGCGGTGGCTTCCGCATCGGCTCGCGTGTGCTTGCGAACCCAGATCGGGGCCAGGGTGATGTTCTGCATGACCGTCAAGTGCGGGAACAGGTTGAACTGTTGGAAGACCATGCCGACGTCGGAACGAATCTTCTCGATGTTGCGAAGGTCGTTGGTCAGCTCAACGTCATCGACGACGATGCGCCCTTCCTGGTGAACTTCGAGGCGATTGATGCAGCGAATGAAGGTCGACTTCCCGGATCCAGACGGACCGATGATGACGACGACTTCACCCTCTTTGACCCTGAGGTCGACGCCCTTGAGGGCTTGGAAATCTCCAAACCACTTCTTGACGCCTTCGCTGATAATGATGTCTTTATCGCCTGGCACAGTTACCTCCGCTTACCGCTCGCCGACGCCGAGCTTTCGCTCCAACCTCAAGCTGGCGCGACTGACATTGAATGTGAAGATCCAGTAGATGACCATCGCGAACAGCAGGCTCTCCCGGAGGCTTCCAAGTGACGCCGGCTGATTCGGCACGATGTCACGTGCCACCCGGAGGAAGTCGGCCAGGCCGATGATCGCAACGAGTGACGTGTCCTTGAACAACGAAATGATCTGACCGACGATTGCCGGGATGACCGAGCGCAGAGCCTGCGGAAGCGTGATGAAGACGGTCATCTGCACCGTCGACAGACCCATGGCTTTCGCAGCCTCGTACTGGCCCTTCGGGATCGACTGCAATCCACCACGCACGTTCTCCGCCAGATAGGCAGCCGAGAACAAGGCCACTGCAACGATCGCCTTGACGATGTCATCCAGGTCGACTTCAGCCGGGAGGAACCGGTTGATGACCAGGTTTGCGAAGAACAGCACCGTAATCAGTGGAACACCGCGAACGGTCTCGATATACCCCGTGCAAAGGAGCCTGAAGATCGGCATCGAGGAGGTCCGCCCAAGTGCCAGGAGGATTCCGATCGGGAACGAGATCGCCAAGCCGGCGATGGCCAGCAAGAAAGTGAGGTTGAGTCCACCGATGAACTCGCCCTGAAGTCCCTCGAGTCCGGTCTCGGCTTGCATCATCGCCATGAAGTAGGCAGTCAGGAGAACCGCGACTGTCCAGGCGATCGTGACGTTTTTCTGCGACTTCTCGGTCCCACCGAATGTCGGTGCCGCAAGCGCGAATGTCGCCAGCGCTAGGAGCAGGAAACGCACCAGCATCGGCATCGAGATCAACCACGAGCCGAGCGCTGCCAGCACCACCACACCGCCGGCCAGGCGCCCGGCCTCACCAGCCTTGCCGGAGCTAGCCCACCACAACAGCGCTCCACCGACAACTATGAAGCCGATTACTGCGGGCAGATAGACAGACGTAATCGGTACGTCTGCTGTAATCGGGGCCCGCTGGATCACGAGATAGATCACGGGCAGAGACAGCAACCACAAGCCGATGAGGACACCACGTGCGGCGCCACCCGGCAGGTAGCGTACAACGACCTCACCGAGCAGATACGAGGCGACAAGCAGTGCGCCCTGGATGGTCAGGTTCGCCTTCGTGCCCGATTCGATGGGAAGGATCCACACGATGACCCCGACGATCACCAGCACACCCAGCAGAATGCTGCGAATGTGAATGGTCTCATCCTTCAGACGATCACCCGCCATCATTCGGACACCTTGTGCAGCGACCAGGAGAACAACTCCCACTATCGCCGCCCCGATTCTGACGCCGGCGGACGTGTCGGCGAGGATCGCCATCACCAATGCCGCAATCCCGAGGGCCATGAGATTGCGACCGAACTGCCGGGGTGAAGTTCTACCGCCGACCTTCCATACCGCGAGACTCAAGCCGGTAAGCACGAGGACGATCCCCAGAGATACCCAGGTTCTGCCCATATCGGCTACTGGATATGCCTCGGTCCAGTACAGCTTCATGTTGCGCGGAATGACATTCCACAAGCGCTCCTCAGCGAATGCGTAGACGAGAAATCCGCGGATGGAGAAGATAATTATCGCCAGCATGACCAGCGAAAGGATCGAGTTGAGCACGGATGAGAACAGGTTCTCTCGTGCCCACCGGATGGCACCGGCGGTGGGCTTCTCCGGAGCCGCCTCCGAAACCTGCCCGTCGTTGACAATCGGATCAGTCATCAGCGTTCCACCAGAGCGACTCGACGGTTATACCAGTTGACAATTGCGGACAGCGTGAGGCTGACGAGGAGATAGAAGCCCATCCAGATCAGAATCACCTGAATCGTTGCCCCCGTCTGGTTGAACAACGTCTGACCGACGGCCACGACCTCGGCGTAGCCGACGGCGATACCGAGGGAGGTGTTCTTGGCGAGGTTCAAATACTGGTTTCCCATGGGGGGCAGGATGATCCGAAAGGCCTGGGGGAGGACGATCATGCGGAGGAGTTGACCACGTTTGAGGCCTAGCGCCAGACCGGCTTCGGTCTGACCCTTGGGAACCGCCAGGATTCCACCACGAACGATTTCGGCGATGAATGCCGCCGTGTAGAGAGTCACTCCCACCCATACTCCGAAGAACGGTCCGCTCATGGTCATGCCGGTGGCGCCGAAACCGGCAAAGCGGCCGGGAACTTCGACGGTCGGGCGGGCGAACTCAAGCACGGTCCCTGTTCTCAGCCAGTCGTACTTCGTGTCCCAGAAGCCGAACAGCTTCTCGAGGCCGAGATTGATGCCTTCGGTAATACCGGGAACCACGACAAAGACAACGGCAGCAACCAAACCCATTGCCCCGGCGAGGCCGATTCGGAAGATGTCGTCATCGGTGAGTCGAGCCAAACCGGCCGGACTACGAAGCGAGTCGAGGAAACGTTTGATCCACCATGCGGCCAGGCCAACTGCCAGCGCTGCAAGAACGGCCTGCATCAGCGGAATAGGGATACTCTCGAATACCCATGCCAGACCGCCGAACACCCATCCGAGTGCGCCGGCGATTGGGTGGGCGAAATAGCCGACCACGGCGAATAGCAGGAAGGCGCCGAGCGAGTAGCCGACCGCATGAGCCTCGTGGCCGGTTTCCTCGAGGACTCTGATGCGCCAACGGAAGACGTACCTCGCGGCAACGGCTCCGGCAATGACGAAGACCATCCACTGCCAGAAGGCTTCGCGAGGGAAGAACCAGGGTATCGAAAGCCCCTTGTTCGTTACGTATAGCCATCCTTCGATGGGACCCGAACCTTCAGCTTCAAGAGTTGGGAAGGACGTGAAAACCGCAGACCAGAAGACGATCTGGAGAAGAAGAGGGACATTGCGAATCGTCTCGATGTAGACCGTTGAGACTTTGTTCACGAGCCAGTTCGAAGACAAGCGGGCAATACCGACGATGACGCCGAGAATCGTGGCTGCCACGACACCTGAGGCGGTGACCCGCAGCATGTTGACGATGCCGACGAGAATCGCCTGCATCCCGGATTCCGGAAGCGTGGCGAAACCCTCGGAGAGTTGGATTGCCGGCGGATCACTCAGGAAGCGCCAGGAGAAGGTCAAGCCTTGGGCTTCCATGTTGGTGGCGGCCGAACGAATGCCCATGACCACCAGGACAACCAGACCGGCGAGAACAGCAATCTGGGCGGCCCACTTCAGGATTGTGGCATCGCGCCAGAGTGGCGGCCTCTCGTGTGCTTGTTTGGTTCCGGTCTGCGTCAAGCGGGATCTCCGGGGTGTTCTTGTTGTGAGGGGGCGCTAATGCGCCCCCTCACAATGTGTTGGGTCGGGTTAGCGGGCGGGTGGCGCGTAGATCAGACCACCATCGCTCCACAGAGCATTGAGACCACGCTCAAGGCCCAGTGGTGTGAGGTGACGGTCATAGATCTCGCCGTAGTTGCCTACCTGGCTGATCACGTTGAAGAAGGCGTCGGCAGGCAGGCCCATGGCCGTCTGCTTCTCACCTTCACCGCCGAGCAGACGCTGAACCTCACCGTTGGGTGGGTTAGCGAGCATGTCGGCAACGTTCGCAGAGGTGATTCCCTGCTCTTCGGCAATGATCAATGCAAACAAGGTCCAGTTGACCGCGTCTGCCCACTTCGCATCGCCCTGGGCGACGCCGGGGCCGAGAGGCTCCTTGGAGATCGGAACAGCCGGGAATATGACCCAGTCACCTGCAGCCGGCTCGTCCGTGCTCTTGCGGGAAATGAGACCGGAACCATCAGTAGTGACTGCGTCACAAGCGCCGCTCTTGAAGTTCTCCAACACGATGTTGAAGTCCTCGAACGTCGTCAGGGTGAAGTCGGCACCAGCAGCCTGCATGGCTTCGGTGATGTTCTTCTCAGTCGTCGTCCCGGCATTGGTGCAGATAACGGCACCGGCCAGGTCGGTAAGACCCGATCCGCTGTCGAAACCGTCGGCCGAGCGGGCCATGACCTGCTGGCCGTCGTAGTAGGCCGTCGGAGCGAAGTCCACGCCCAACTCACCGTCGCGGCTCTGGGTCCAGGTCGTGTTACGGCTGAGCATGTCGATCGAACCGGATGACAGTGCCTCGAAGCGCTGGGCGGCCGTCAGGGCCGTATATTCAACGGCTTCCGAGTCGCCAAGCACCGCGGCTGCCACGGCACGACAGAGATCGACGTCAAAACCGACGAACGCTCCTGCCTCATCCTTTGAACCGAAGCCGGGAAGCGTCTCGTTGACGCCACAATTGAGTGTGCCGCGAGCCGTCACGTCTTCGATGAGGTTGCCGCCGGTCTGGGCGCCGGTATCGCCGCCACCGTCATCGGTGCCACCATCATCGGTGCCACCATCATCGGTGCCACCATCGTCTGTTGCTGCGGTGGTAGGCGTCGTATCCTCGTCTCCGCCGCCGGCATCACATGCCGCGAGGATCAGAGCAAACACTGCCAGTACCGCAATGAGTTTCTTGAGATTCATTCCGCTCCTCCCAAAAAGGGAACTCCGGGGAAATAGATCCTCCCCGATCGTGTGACAACCATAGACAGTCATCAAC
>JBLYYS010000008.1:0-5569 GCA_048550235.1 Acidimicrobiia bacterium
CCGGCAATCCCTCTAGCTTCCAAGCTCGGAATCCGCCGGCTACATCACCAACCGACTGCCGGCCGAGCTCCTTGAGCCGGGCTGCAGCCAGCGAGGATGAGAAGCCGTCGTTGCATACCAGGATGAGAGTGTCCTCCGTTCCGGCTAGCCCCTCCATTCGAAAAGGGGATGTGGGGTCGGTACGCCACTCGAGTATCGACAGCGGTATTGCTATCGCCCCCGGGATGGCTCCCTCTTCGGCGCGATCACCCGAATCCCTGACGTCGATGACGACTGCACCCGCGTGTTGCTTCGCCAGCGCTGCGGCCGGACTCCAGCGGCCGACGCGCCCACGCGCCTCTGTCAGAAGATCCTCCGCGGTTCGCGGTCCTGCCCATTGAGGATCCTGAAACTGCTGGATCTCCACCAGGTGTCCATCGGGATCCCGAAGGAACACGTGGTAGATGTTGAACTTCTCATTGACGGCAGGTTCTGAATCGAAGGAAGCGCCTGCTTCCGCCAGCTCCTGGTACCACTCATCCACGCTGTCGCTGACGATTGTGATGATCACACCCTCGGGACGAGTGTCCTCACGGTGCGTGCAGATGCCGAGGTAGCTGGTGGCGGTAACGCGGTAGATCCGGCACGGCCCCTGATCGAGCACGAGATCGAGTCCGAGCAACTCGCCGTAGAACGCGTTGCTTGCATCCAGGTCATCTACGGTCAGAAACGTGATCTGGCTATCGACGGGAAGTCGCGGCATCCGCCGATTCAAGCACGCTGCCTAGGTTGACGGTGGGGCCACCGTCACGGTAACTGTGCCTATCAGCGATCCGGCCACACCACCCTTTGAGTAGGCAGCCTCGATCTGCAACGTGTGAATGCCTTCGTCGAGATCGCTTGTATCGATGCGGAATCGCACGAGATCTGTTTCGTGATCCTCGAGTGTTGCGTCGTGTACGAGGCTTGTTGAAGTACCTTCGGCGGGGTAGACCACGGTCAAGCCGCCGGGATCGGTGACTGTGACTGCGAAGTCTTCGAGTAGGGGAGCGAAACCGGCGTACTGCACGTCGACCCATGTGCTCGCAGCCTGGGAGATGGAGCCGAGGTCGGATGTCACCTGTTCGAGATCTGCGCCGGTATGGGTCACGATTGGGACGAGGATCTCCACCCGCTTTTCCTGTGGTTTGCCGTCGGTGGTGTAGGTAGCGAGTACCTGCATATTGAGGTGCCTGCGGGCGTCGTACGGAACTGAAAGCTTGATGGCGGTGAAGTCCAGTTCGTTCTCGCTGAGAAGATCATCGGCCCACAGAGATGTGTATGTGCCGGTGTTGGTGGGGTACGAGAACTCCACGCCGTCGTCGATCTTGATGACAGTCACCTGGAAGTTCTCTGCATCGCCATCTCTCGCCAACCAATCGATGGCGATCCAGGCAGTGTCGCCGGCGACGACCGCTGCGGTCTGTTTCGTCTGCGGGTCGACCTTGGCCGATTTGCCGGCCGCCATTGCAGGAGCGGCGGTGACTGCGATCAGCAACAGGCTGAGGAGGAGAACGAATCGAATCTTCATATGTAGTTGTATCGGCAACTAGGGGGGGAAACCTTGAACAGAATCATCCGTTGCAGTACGCCTCATATTCGGACAACACCCTGTCTCGAAGAGCTATGTCATCGGTGAGGGCATCCTTGAATTCTCGGTAGATCTCTGTGGTCAGCCCGTTTCCGACCAGTCGTTCGTCGAAGTTGTCGGTCAGGTCCTCCAGGTCGTCGTAGACAGATCGCTGAACATCACACATCCAGCGTGCTTCAAACGAGACCATTAGGTCGGCGTCGAATGAAGCTCCACAAGCCGAACCGAGCACGGCGACAACAGCGGCGGCAATCAATCGCGATCGCATATGTATTCATATCGGCGCTCCGACGCCGGGAGCTAAGGAGTTCGCGTTATTCGGCGATTCGTCGAAGGGAGTCGACGATCCGGTCTACCTCCTCCGGGAGGTTGTAGTGCACGAATCCAATCCGGACCAGGCCCCCGGTGTCGGCGACTCCCAGCGCGGCAATGGGTTCGACTGCGTAGTAGTGGCCGCTCCAGACGAAGATGCCTTCGGCTCCCAGTGTCGCTGCCACATTGTCCGGATGCCGTCCCTCCACGGTGATACCGAAGGTCGGAGTACGTTGAAGCGGATCTCCTTCGGTGATTCCATAGACCCTGACAGAAGGCATATCTGCGACACCTGCAAGGAATCGCTTCGACAGCATCTGCTCGTATTGTCGTGTCGCGGCCATCGCCGTGAGGATTTCTCCACGGCGTGACCCAACCGGGGTCTCGTTGAGAGATGCGCCGATTGCGGCCAGGTAGTCGACCGCGGCGGTGACTCCCGCCAGTGACTCGAAGCTCTGCGTGCCGGTCTCCCATTTGCCCGGCGCTTCCGACGGTGCGGGACGAAGGCGATAGGCATCGATGCTGGCCAGGTGTCCGGCTTTGCCAAACAGCACGCCGGTGTGTGGTCCGAAGAACTTGTAGGCCGATGCCACCAGGAAGTCGCAGTCGAACGCTCGAACATCGATCGGACCGTGTGGCGTGTAGTGGACGGCGTCGACGAAGACCAGGGCGCCGACTGCGTGAGCGATCGCCGCTACCCGCGCAACGTCGACCAGTGTGCCAACGGCGTTGGATGCGGCGGGAACTGCGACGAGTTTCGTGCGGGGCCCGACCACAGCCTCGAGAGAGACCATATCGAGCGTTGCGTCGTCGACGTTGATGTCGACGAAACGAACAGTTGCTCCAGAGTCGCGCGCGGCCAGTACCCATGGAGAGACATTGGCGTCATGATCGAGACGGGTCACAACGACTTCATCGTTCTCGGACCACTCCCGGCTCAAAGCCCGGCTCAAGGCAAAGGTCATGCTCGTCATGTTCTGCCCGAATGCGATTTCACCGGGGGCACACCCGAACAAGTCCGCCATGGCTACACGGGCGTCCTCGTGAATGGCGTCCGATTCGGCACTGGCCGAGAAGAACCCGCCGTGGTTGCTGGCTCCCCGGGAGAGCACTCCGCTCATGGCGTCGATTACGCGCCGAGGAACCTGAGTGCCCCCGGGTCCATCTGCCCACACGACAGTCTGTCCGTCCTGCTGTCGTTCGAGCGCCGGGAACTCTGAACGAAGCACTTGAGGATCGAGTCGCAAGGTCAGCCTCCGCTGGTCGGTTGCAGTCAACGATACCGATTGCGAACTCAGGCCTCGATCTCCGCCGAACTCGAGCCGGGGTTGTCTTCGAATGCCAGTGAGAAGACGCTCCACATCTCGTCTCTGCGAAAAGTGAGATCTCCACCCATCAGTTGCGCGAGGTGGCGGGATATGGTGAGACCGAGTCCAACGGATCCAGGCTGGGTGCCGGGTTCATGGGCAGATTGGTATGGGGCGAAGATGGCCTCCGGGTCGGCATCGCCGATACCAACCCCGTTGTCGCTCACCTCGATCTTGGCGGTGCCATTGGACCTGGAGGTGCGAACGACGATGCGGTCGCCGCCGTAGCGGCTCGCATTGGTAATGAGATTCCGGAGGATTTGCCGAACCCGAGGTGCGTCGACCTCGGCGACCGCCGGGAGCAGTTCGGTTTCGATTTCCAGGTCCACGCGAGTGGATAGCGCTTCGATGACCCGGCGTGCGATCGCTGCCAGATCGGTTGGGGTTGTGTGGGCGCTGAGGGCACCGAGTTCGAATCGGGCGGCTGTCAGGAGGTCGTCGACGATGTTGGCCAGGTCGGTTGATTCATTGGCAATTGAGGCGATTGCCTCGGACATGATCTCGGGATCCAGAGAACTGCCCTGTTCGCGAAGTGTCTCAGCGAAGCCGAGGATCCCGGTCAACGGTGTGCGTAGTTCATGGGAGACCGCTGCGATCAACTGGTCCTTGGAACGGATGATCTGATGCTTTTCCTCAACTTCGAGTCGCAGACGCTCTTCGGTCAGCGCCTGGTCGATCTTGGCAGCAACATGGTCACTGAAGGTCGAGAGGAGGCTGAGGTCTTCCTTAGAGAATCCGCTCAGCGGTCCCGGTCGGTTGCCAAGAATCAGCGCGCCGACCACTTCACCCCGGGAGACCAGGGGAGAAACGACACCACGGTCGATTTTGCTCAGACCCTGCCATTCGGCGATGGGATCCGGTATTTCTCCGTCGAGGTGAAGCACATGGTGGCCGAGCGCAGCAGTTATTCGTTGTGCACGGTCGGGATCGAAGTCGTTGAGGTCGACCGACCCATTCTGGTGGAGGGCGCCTCTGCGCCACTTGAGAGCGCCGTCGTAGTGCAGGAACTCGGCGGAATCGACCCGAAGGAAACGCCCGGATTGCTGCAAAACCCGTTCCACGATTTCCTGCACCGACAGCGGCCCTTCAATCGCCTGTGTCAGTCCGAACACCGCGGTCAGTTCCTCGTGGCGGGCGTGGAGGCGACCGTAGATCTTGGCAGCGAAGACAAGGCCGGCAATGACCAGGGTTCCGAGGGTCGCCGCCCAGAGGCTCGTGGCCAGGGCAACGAAGACGAGAATGCTCACTACCGCAGTGGCCAGGCTCATCCACCACGATACGGTGAGGCCGCGGATGATATCGGGTAGGCGTCGGTCCGGGTCGTTGATGGCGATCACGACTGCCACCAGAAGGCCGGAGACCAACCCCTCGACCGTCACCCCGATTGCCAGTGCAAGCCATCCCCGTGGTGAGTTGATTGCGTTGTTGCCGAGAACTGCGTTCATCACTGAGACTGCCAGTGCCGTGCCGAAGAGAGCATTGGAGGCGTTGAACGACAACTTGAGGGCGTTCTGCCATCTCACCCAAGAAAGAGTGCCGAGGAGGCCGACGATTCGCGCCACGAGTAGGGCCAGGGGCGTGGCGGCGGCCAGACCGAGGACTACAGGCAGTTCGGCGAGGGTGAGGGTGTGGGCCCCACGGCGGGTGGATATGTGTATCCCCCCGAGTTCCACGATGGCAAACAGGATTGCCAACGGCCACCAGTGGATATGGAACGGCGCGCCGTTCGGCTCTGACAACCCGACGAGCGGGATCATCATGATCCCGCCCGCTGCGGCCATCAGGCCTGTGATAGCCCAGGTATTCCTGGTCGGATTGTGCCTAAGCCTCGAGAGCATGTTGGGCCGGGGTCCTTTCTCTAAAACCCGGTCGACCCTTTCAGGAGGCTCTCAAGCGTAATCGTCTATGACCAGGTATTACCGCTCCACGTGTTGCCCGACCACGTGTTGCCCGACCACGTGTTCCCGGACCAGGTATTCCCGTCCCAGCTGACGCCGTCCCAGGAGACTCCCGACCAGGTGTTCCCGGACCAGGTATTGCCGCTCCAGGTGTTCCCATCCCAGGAGACTCCCGACCAGGTGTTGCCGTCCCAGGCAACACCACTCCAGGTGTTGCCACTCCAGGTGTTACCCGACCACGTATTTCCGGACCAGGTGTTGCCACTCCAGGTGTTGCCCGACCAGGTGTTGCCCGACCAGGTGTTGCCCGACCAGGTGTTGCCCGACCAGGTATTGCCGTCCCAGCTGACGCCGTCCCAGGAGACTCCCGACCAGGTGTTCCC
>JBLYYS010000009.1:0-4446 GCA_048550235.1 Acidimicrobiia bacterium
CCTGCCGAGTCGTATCCCCGGTACTCCAGACGCTCGAGTCCACCCATCAACAGAGGTTGGACGGGGCGCGGCCCTACATATCCGACGATTCCGCACATGGTTCGTCTTCCTTCCCAATTCCTGTGCCGGCGCGCGCCGACAACCGACCGGGTAGGTTCGATGCGCCACAGCATCCGGCTGTGATACCCCACTCCGGGGCGGCCTCTGTCCCATCGGTCTCCCGATGGTTTTCTACCGCTCCGTTACGACTGTGGGAGCCGAGAGGGCATCCGCCGAAAACTTCGATCTTCCCTCTTCCTCGTCACCCCTTTCGGGGTCAGGCGCTAAAGGTGCAGCAACCCGGTCGGGAAGAACGATAGTCGGCGTCCGAAGATCTCAGGTCAGGTTGGCCCGAACGACCGCCACGAGTTCATCGGCGATCGTGGCGGCGTCCTCTTTGCTAGCCGCCTCGACCATCACTCGCACCAGGGGTTCCGTACCGGAGGCGCGCACGAGAACGCGGCCCTCCCCATCCATTCGCGCTTCGACCTGTTCGACGGCCATCCAGATTTCATCGGTAGCCTCCAGGCGGCCGGCATCGGCTACCCGAACGTTGCGGAGAATCTGCGGATACTCGGTGATCACGTCCTTGCGAAGGTCGGCCAGACGGCGACCAGAGGCCGCAACGACTTCGACGAGTCTCATCGCCGTGAGGAGGCCGTCGCCGGTTACGAGATCCTTCAGGAAGATCACGTGACCCGACTGCTCGCCTCCAAAGGAGGCGTTGTTTTCGCGGAGTCCTTCGAGAACGTATCGGTCCCCCACCTTCGTCTGCACGAGGTTGATGTCCAGAGCCTCCATCGCCTTGCGGAACCCCAGATTGGACATCACGGTGGCGACAACGGTGTCATTCTTCAGCCGTCCACGCGCGTGTAGATGCTGAGCAATGATCGCCATGATCACGTCGCCGTTGGCCGGAACCCCATCCTCATCAACCGCTATGAGCCGATCTGCATCGCCATCGAAAGCGAGTCCAATTCTCCCCCGGGCCTCTTTGGCCAGAAAACTCGGAGAGGTAGCCCCGACCCCGGCATTGATATTCGTACCGTCTGGATCAGCCGCAACGACGGTCACCCCTGCTTTGAGCCGTTCGAACAAAAGCGGAGCAGTTTTGTACGCGGCGCCGTTTGCACAGTCCAATACGACCTCGAGACCGCGAAAGGTGTATTCCGCCTTTTCCGCCAGGAAGTCGAGGTAGGTCGAGGCGGCCTCCTGATTGACGAAACGAGTTCCGATGTTGTCACCGACGGCGACGTTCATTCGGCGCCCGGACCGGAGACGACCTTCGATGTCGTCCTCTTCGGGATCCGTGAGCTTGGCTCCGGTCTGGCCCAGGAACTTGATCCCATTGTCGGAGGCAGGGTTGTGCGAAGCGCTGACGATGGCGCCCATCATCGCTCCGGTCGCCCCGGTCAGATAGGAGACGCCTCCGGAGGGAAGAACACCAACATCCATGGTGTCGATTCCTACGCTATGGAACCCGGCCTGCAACGCGGACGACAACATCTCACCGGACCGGCGAGTATCGCGCCCGACGACGACCGGCCCATGCGGAAGCGCCTCACCGGCGGCGCGGCCCAACTCCATCACGAAGTCGGGGCTCAGTTCGGTGTTGGCGACACCGCGGATTCCATCGGTGCCGAAGAGTCTGCGACCCTCCCGCAGCACGACTAGCGCTTGGTGTACTGCGGAGCGCGGCGGGCCTTGCGAAGACCGTACTTCTTGCGCTCAACTCGCCGAGCGTCTCTCGTCAGCAGCCCATTGCTCTTCAGTTCGGGCCGTAACTCGGGAATCAACTCGACGATCGCCCTGGCGATTCCGAGACGAATGGCATCGGTTTGCCCGGTCGTTCCGCCGCCGTGGACGGTAGCCATGACGTCATAGCGGCCCTCGACCTCTCCGACGCGGAGAGGTTCGAGAACACGAATCCGTTGCGCCATCGTCGGAAAGAAATCTTCCAAGGAACGGTCGTTGATGACGACGCGGCCGCTGCCCTCATGCAGTCGGACACGAGCGACCGAGGACTTACGGCGCCCGGTTGCCTGAACGAGTGGCTTGGACATCAGGCCTCCACCTTTCGGATCTTGAATACGAGCGGCTGTGGTGACTGCGCCTCGTGCGGATGGTCGGGTCCGGCGTGCACCTTCAGCTTCTTAAGCATCTGACGGCCGAGACGGTTCTTCGGAAGCATCCCCTTGACTGCTCGCTCGATGACCGCCTCTGGGCGACGTTCGATCAGTGAGGCAAAGGACTCTTCTTTGAGTCCACCCGGGAAACCGGAGTGGCGGTAGTAGATCTTGCGTTCGGACTTGCTGGAGGTGACGGCAACCTTGTCGGCGTTGACGACGACCACGTAGTCACCAACGTCGATGTGTGGTGCGTATTGGGGCTTGTGCTTGCCGCGCAGTACCTGGGCGATCTCAGACGCCAGCCGTCCCAGCGGGAGGCCTTCGGCGTCCACGACGTGCCAAACGCGCGGCACCTCGTCAAGTTTTGGTGAATAGGTCTTCTGCATCCTTAGAAATCCTCGCGAGGGGAGAGCCCCGCGATAGCGAAGCCGACGCATGGTATCGGATTCTCCCCTCCACAGTCAATCTGGCCACACGGCCCCGTTCCTGTCAATCGGGCGTACTGTTTCTGGCACCCCGCATTGACAGAAATCCGGGACCTCGTTTCGTGTCAATCGGGCATACCGATCTTGATATCCCGCATTGACAGGAACCCAAGGACTCAGTGGCGGGGGTAGCCGACATCCTCCAGAGAGTGGGTGATAGCGTCCAGGATGGCCGGATCATCGATGGTGGCCGGCATCTTCCATTCCTCGCCGTCGGCGATCGCGCGCATCGTTCCGCGCAAGATCTTGCCCGACCGGGTCTTCGGTAGGCGATCGACCACCATCACGGTCTTGAACGCGGCCACCGGGCCGATCTTCTCTCGCACCAGGGCGATCAGTTCCGACTCGATCTCCTCTGCGGACCGATCTACCCCGGCGTTGAGCACGACGAACCCGATGGGTAACTGGCCCTTCAGCGAGTCGTTGACTCCGATAACCGCGCATTCCGCCACATCCGCGTGGTAGGCGAGAACCTCTTCCATGCCACCGGTCGACAGACGGTGCCCTGCCACGTTGATGATGTCGTCGATACGGCTCATGATCGACAAATAGCCATCCTCATCGATGAAACCGGCATCACCGGTCAGGTAGTAGCCGTCGTAGTGGCTCAGATAGGACTTCACATATCCATCATCGTTGTTCCACAGCGTCGGCAAGGAGCCCGGCGGTAGCGGCAGCTTCACAACAATCGTGCCGATGTCGCCGGCAGGCACCTGTGAACCTGACTCGTCGAGTACCTGCACGTCCCATCCAGGAACGGGCTTGGTCGGAGACCCGGCTTTGACGGGCAGGGGCTCGATCCCCATCGGATTGGCCACGATCGGCCAGCCCGTTTCAGTCTGCCACCAGTGGTCAATCACCGGCACTTCGAGTTTGCTCTCGGCCCAGTGCAACGTGTCGGGATCACACCGCTCCCCCGCCAGGAACAGCGCCCTGAACTTGGAGAGGTCGTAGTCACCAAGGAGCTTGCCGTCCGGGTCTTCACGCTTGATCGCACGGAAAGCGGTAGGGGCCGTGAACATAGTCACGACATCGTGGTCGGCAATCACCCGCCAGAATGCGCCTGCATCGGGCGTACCTACCGGCTTGCCTTCGTACAGGATGGTGGTATTCCCGTGTAGGAGGGGTGCGTAGACGATGTACGAGTGGCCGACCACCCAACCGACATCAGAAGCGGCCCAATATGCCTCTCCAGGCCGAACGTCGTATACGTTCTCCATGCTCCAGTTGAGAGCTACTGCGTGGCCACCGTTGTCTCGCACGACGCCCTTGGGAATGCCGGTTGTTCCGGACGTGTAGAGGATGTACAACGGATCGGTGGCGGCTACCGGGACGGGATCGACCGGCGACGCCTTCGATTCCTCATCACGCCAATCCAGATCCCGTCCCGGTAGCAAGTCGGCCTCCAACTCAGGACGCTGGAGAATGATGGTCTTGTCGGGTTTGTGGGCAGAGAGCTCAATCGCCCCATCGAGCAGCGGCTTGTAGGCAATGACCCGGCCCGGCTCCAAACCGCAGGAGGCCGAGAGAATCACCTTCGGTTTGGCATCGTCGATACGAGTAGCCAACTCCTTCGCAGCGAATCCGCCGAACACAACCGAGTGGACTGCACCAAGGCGGGCACAGGCCAGCATGGATATCGCCGCCTCGGCCACCATCGGCATGTAGATGATGACCCGGTCACCCTTGCCGACTCCCTGATTCCGCAGAACCCCGGCGAACACGGCGACCGCATCCCGAAGCTCACGGTACGTGTACGAACGGACGGAACCAGTCATGGCACTGTCGTAGAC
>JBLYYS010000010.1:0-8359 GCA_048550235.1 Acidimicrobiia bacterium
ACCACTCCGTCCCGGCTTCGAGATGCGCGGTATCGATGGTGGCTTCGTGGGTCAGGAATGGGACTCGATCGGGATAGACGACGAGTGGAGTGTGGTCTCGCAACGACCGCCGACACCGGATGAGCTACGTGACCTCAGGTTTGCCTGGCGGGTCGCTGCCAACACGAAATCCAATGCCATCGTTATCGCCAAGAGTGGTCAGGCTGTCGGAATAGGGGCGGGAGATCAGAGTCGCGTGGGCGCTTCGGAACGGGCGGTCCGGCAGGCAGGAGAGCGAGCAGCAGGCGGCGTGGCGGCCAGCGACGCGTTCTTTCCATTCGCAGACGGAGTGGAGGCGCTGGCTGCGGTGGGAGTCACTGCGGTGGTGGAACCCGGCGGTTCGAAGGGCGATCCAGCAGTGATCGCAGCTGCCGACGCTGCCAACATGGCATTGGTGTTCACCGGCCGCCGACATTTCAAGCATTAGTAGACAACCTCGTTCTTGCGTGAGAGAGGGCCGCCCAGCGGTCGCCACTCACGCAAGAACGGATCAGAGAAGGGAAAGTGATGATTGAGACTCAGCTTCTGAGTGGAACCGTTGTATCTGCTGCCGTCAAAGAAGAGGTCGGCCAACGGGTGGAAGCGCTCAAGGAGCGCGGCAAGAGCGTCGGTCTGGCCACCGTACTCGTTGGTGAGGATCCGGCGTCTGAGGTGTACGTTCGGAACAAGCGGCGCACGGCCGAGAAGCTCGGAATCAACTCGATCCATCACCAGCTCTCAGCGGACACGTCGCAGGGCGAGATCGACGATCTGATCTTGCAGCTCAACGCAGATCCAGCGGTGGACGGCATCCTTGTACAGCTCCCGCTGCCGTCTGGTCTGGACGGTGAAAGGGCCGTCAATCTGATCGATCCGACCAAGGATGCGGATGGGCTGCATCCCACCAATCTGGGACAGTTGATCCTCGGTCGACCCGGGCTCACGCCCTGCACTCCAACCGGTGTGATGCGGATTCTCGAGCACTACGGGATTGAGGTATCGGGGAAGTATGCCGTCGTAGTCGGACGCTCCTTCCTCGTCGGTCGACCGCTCTCGCTGCTCTTCAATCAGAAGGGAACCGACGCCACTGTCACCATGGCTCATTCTCGGACACCGAACCTGGCAGCAGTCGCCCGCGAAGCCGACATCGTGGTCGCTGCGGTCGGCGTTCCGAAGTTGGTCGGCCCCGACTACGTGAAGCCGGGAGCCACAGTGATCGACGTCGGGATCAACCGAACCGACGATGGCTTGGTCGGAGACGCAGATTTTGACGCACTGCAGGGGATTGCGGGAGCGATTACGCCGGTGCCGAAGGGCGTGGGACCGATGACCGTGGCGATGCTGATGCACAACACGGTGAGAGCTGCTGAGGCATCACTCGGCTGACCTGTCGGCAGGAACCCTTCAGGCGGCAGGCTCGTTGTTTGTGAGATGAGACGGTTCGGCATCCTCGTGGCGGCTGTGGTGCTTGCCGGGTGCTCCGCCGACGGTGCCGCGACGACTCCCTCGACCAAGGTGATTGCCTCAACCTCGACGACCGGCACGATCGCAAAGCCGATCACTACCACCGGGGCAACGTTGGCGCGCACGTCGACCACGTCGACCACGTTCGTCTCTCCGCCTGAGCTGGTTATCGATGCCGTGCTGAGTAGCCCCAGTGCGCCGTGGCATTCCGTAGCGGTCGAGACCCCCCAGATCAGCGTCTCCGGCTATGTGGATGCCGGATCGAGCGTCCGGCTCATCGTGACGAGTCCGCCGGTCGATGGTGACATAGTCTTCGATAGCCCTGCGGAGGTGGAAGGTGACTACTTCGCGGGGACGGTGACGCTAGCGCTGGGCCGAAATATGGTGGCGATCGTCGCCACGTCACCCGCGGGAGCCAAGAGCAGCCTCGCTCTCGATGCCCGGTATGAACCCGACGCCAACGTGGAGTTCGGCTACCTAGACCGGGTGGCGGCCACCGAAATCGTGGTCGACTACGCCCAGTGGCTCACCGGCGAGGAAGCAGCGCAAGCCGCATACGAAGACGGGTCGATCGCCACGGTTGAGGAAGGTGTTCCGAACGACTACTACATCCGCAACGTCAACCCTCAGCTCCGCACCCTTCCACTGGCGTCGGACGCGTCGTTGTGGCTCATCTCGCCGGCCGGGCAGATCGGCTCCGTCCGCGTGGACCTCGGGGAGTGGCTCGTCCTGTTCAACGACGGGGTGCCGTGGGACTGGGAGGCCGACAACGTACCGTCTTGGGAGGAGCATCCCCACTACGGATACTTTGGCGCTTCGATGATCGACACCCCATACTGGTTCGTGATCCTCGACGGTGAGGTCATCGCCGTTGAGCAGCAGTACGTTCCGTAGGAGCGCTTGGTCGAGTTTGTGACTTCCGGCCGTGAATCCGTCGGGCTCTGCTCCGCTACCCTGCGAAGAACGAAAACCAGAGGAGATAAGCCATGGCGACTGCTATCACCATGGGTACGGACGGACTCATCGTCCCCAACGACCCCATCCTGCCTTTCATTGAAGGCGACGGCATTGGACCGGACATCTGGGCGGCTGCCCAGGCCGTGTTCGACGCAGCCGTCGAGAAGGCCTACGGCGGCGAACGCAAGGTTGAATGGAAAGAAGTACTGGCGGGCGAAAAGGCCTACAACGAAACGGGCGAATGGCTGCCGACCGAGACGGTCGAAGCTTTCCAGGAGTATCTGGTTGGCATCAAAGGCCCTCTGACCACACCGGTCGGCGGAGGAATCAGAAGCCTGAACGTCGCATTGCGGCAGATAATGGACCTCTATGTCTGTTTGCGGCCGGTCCGGTGGTTCGACGGAGTACCTTCGCCCGTCAAGCACCCAGAACTCGTCGACATGGTGATCTTCCGTGAGAACACGGAAGATGTCTACGCCGGCAAAGAGCTCGAAGCCGGATCCGAGGACGCCGCCAAGCTGCTCGATTTCCTGCGCGAATCCTACGGATGGGATATCCGGCTAGACAGCGGTCTGGGTATCAAGCCCGTATCCGAGACCGGCTCCAAGCGCCTCATCCGTGCGGCCATCAAGTACGCCATCGACAATGGCCGCAAGACGGTGACGCTCGTGCACAAGGGCAACATCATGAAGTTCACCGAGGGTGCCTTCCGAAGCTGGGGTTACGAACTCACCCGCGCCGAGTTCGACGGCCAGGCGGTTGGATGGGACGACTGCGGAGGCGATCCGGGTGACCGAGTCCTGGTGAAGGACGTGATTGCCGACGCCATGCTCCAGCAGATCCTCACGAGGCCGGCGGAGTACGACGTACTGGCGACCATGAACCTGAACGGCGACTACATCTCGGATGCCCTTGCGGCCCAGGTGGGCGGAATCGGGATCGCGCCGGGAGGCAACATCAACTACGAGACCGGCATCGCGGTGTTCGAGGCCACCCACGGTACGGCGCCGAAGTATGCCGGCATGGACAAGGTCAACCCGGGTTCGGTGATTCTCTCCGGCGAGTTGATGTTCCGCTACATGGGATGGCCCGAGGTGTCGGACCTCATCGTCAAGGGCCTCGAAAGCGCCATCTCCGAGAAGATCGTCACCTATGACTTCGCTCGTCTGATGGAGGGAGCTACCGAGGTGAAGACATCCGAATTCGGTCAGGCGATGATCGACCGGATGTAGCTAGACCCGGCTTCTGCCAATCGAGTACGGATAGGGCGGCCTGCGGTCGCCCTATCCTTTGCTCATGTCATTTGATCTCGATCACGTAGCCATCGGCCTTCCCGATGTGACCGATACGCTGTTCACTCTGGTTGGCGAATTGGGTGGAACGCCGATTCGAGGAGGAGAAGTCGTAGGGTTCAGAGCGATGCAAGTGCGCCTCGGCGACGCTGAGCGCGGCATGACGGTTGAACTGCTAGAACCGTTCAACGTCCATCTGAACGACTTCCTCGTCAGGTTCCTCGAACGCCACGATCACGGACCGCACCACCTGACCTTCAAAGTCGACGATATCAACGCCGAGCTCGATCGACTCGACGCGCTCGGTTACAGGGCGGTCAACGTCAACCTCGAGAACGAAATCTGGAGAGAAGCCTTTCTCCATCCCAAGGACGCTCACGGGACCGTCGTGCAGATTGCCCAACCCGGCGTGAATCCACCAATGTCCGAACTGATTGCGGACTCCCGCGCCGGTCGACCACATGCCATGAAGAAATGGTGGCCGGAACCTCCGTTCCATGCCCCGAAGGTAGCCGTCCTCGATCGGGTCGTGTTGAACACGCCGACCCCGGAGGAAACGCAGTCGTTCTTCATCGACGTGCTCGGAGGCTCGCCGGATGCGGACTGCGACGAGGCCTGCCAGGTCGTTTGGCCGGGCGGAGCCAGATTGGCTCTAGAACACCATCCCGACCGGGACCCAGGGATCGATCGATTCGAGCTCACCGGTATGGAGCCGGGTGACATGATCGTCGGCGGGACCCGATTTCGATTCGTCTGAGTGGCTCCGCCCAGACCGCCTGCTAGACGCCCATGGCTGCCTGCACCTGAGAGGCCTGGGCCTTCAGTAGCTTCTTCAGCGGCTTGCGCGGAGATCCGGCGGTCAGACCCGCGGCTTCAGCTGCAACCTTGACCCCGGGAACACCGAACTCTTCAACGGCGAGGCTCAGCTTCGTCAGCTGCGCCTGAGCCTCCGTGGCGGATGTCGCCGACCGGCGGGCCTTGCGGACCAGCCCCTGGACGAGCTCGGGAGCGTAGTTTCCGGATGCGGTAATGGATCCGTACGCACCGGCCGCCATCGACAGCGAGATAGCCCTGGAGGAACCCGCGTAGACGATGAAGTCCTCCTCGGTTGCCCCAACAATCTGTGCCTTGCGAGCCGGGTTTCCGCCGGAGTCCTTCATGCCGACGATGTTGTCGAAGGCCGCGATTCGAGCGACTGTCTCGATGCTCGGCTCGTAGTCGGTGTACAGCGGAACCGAGTAGATGAGAACGGGGAGTTTCGAAGCCTTGGCGACGTCCTTGAAGAACGCCTCAACGTACTCATCATGTCCGCGGGTGAGGGTGGTTGGTGTCTGGACGAGGACGGCATCTGCTCCGCCGGCCACCGCTTCATCGATTTGACGGAGTGCCATCCGTACAGACTCCGCCACGATGCCGGAGATCAAGAACGGAGTGCTGCCGAGCGTCTCACGTGTTGTCTCGAGGAGAGCGGCCCGTTCGCCGTCTTCCAGATAAGGACCCTCTCCGGTCGACCCACCGAGCAGGAATCCGGTGATTCCACGGTCGCTGAGAGTTGAGAGGTTTGAGGCGTGAGCCTTGAGATCGAGGTTGCCGCTGCCGGTGAAGGGAGTGATCACTGCGGGCAGCATTCTTGGTGGTGTTCGCATCCGCATACGGTAGCGTGTCACCAGATGGCGACATAAGTGAGAACGACATCCTCTTCGTTGTCCGGTCCGGTCACGGTCCGCACATCGACGAGGAATTCACCGCCTTCGATTCCGCGAAAACTCCCTTGGAAGCGAAGCGATCCCGTCGATTCGACGGTGCCGAGTGTCCCGGTCAGATCCCGACCGTCGAGGTGCCCTTGCACCTGTCGAGCCAGCTCGGGCATTGTGAACCCGGGGACGATGAACGATGCCGGTTCGATGTGATCTTTGCCCAGGCTGGCAGCGAGATCTGCAGCAACGAGTTTGTCGAAGAGCGGCTCCGTTGGTTGCACCTCCAGTGATCCGGCCGGTAGCCAGGGCTTCCCTCTCGAAAGGGAGTCCTGGGAGACTCCCAGCCAATCGGAAATCCAGGCTCCCCTCAGCTCACCGAGCCAGTTGCCCCGACCTACGGCGGCGAGAGCCACCGTCTCGGCGAGATCCTCTACAGGACTCGAAGATGCGTAGTCCGACGGACCTGTTCCCTCGGTGAGTTGCCAGTCCGTTTCGAGTGGGTCCGTTGATCGATTCACCCAACCTGTCATTTCGGCGAACTGGTGAACGAGGGTCGCTCCTGCACCGAGCCGGACTTGCTCGATTCGCCCGGACAGCACACCTTGAACGTATGAGTCATCCAACGTGAACCACTGAGCAATATGGGCGAACTCGTGGGCGAGTGCGTAGGTGAGATCGAGTTTGCTGGTGAGACCGCGCTCGGTGGAGAAGGTTCGGTCCAGCAGAAAGATGTCGGGTCCGACAGAAACGGTCACAGCTGAGCTGAGGTCCTCGGCTCCGGTGACATCACGAACGCGGACCAGCGAGCGCGGTTCGACAGCTGCTTTCAGGGCAGGTGGAAGGTCGGCTGCAGCGGCGGCGAGCAAGTCCATTTCGACAGGATCGGCAGACGACGTTTGACCGAAGACTGTTATCCCTTCCACCGTTCGTTGCCATACGATGTCGGCTGGAGCTGGGGATCCCAGAGCGGATTGGGTGGCCGGATCAGTGAGGTCAATACGGCCCGGAGTCGACGTTGTCGTGGTTCCATCGGGCACGGTTGCCGGCCCGCAGGCGGAAACGGTCAGCAAGGGGAGAAGTAGCAGAATCAAATAGGTGGGTCGCACGTCCCCTTCATAGCATCCGAATGACCCGAGTCGGGCGCGATCCCGATCGCTACGCTGAAGGATCGACCCGATCGGAGGAATGAACGTGCGCAAAGTAACAGTCGTTGGTGCTGGCAAATATGGTTCTACGACCGCCGAGAAGATCGCCAGGATGGACCTGGTCGATCAAGTTGTCATGACCGACATCCTCGAAGGAATCCCACAGGGCCTGGCTCTCGACATGAACCAGGCACGGCCGGTGGAGAAGTACCGGACACTGGTGGTCGGAACGAACGACTATGCCGACACGGCCGGCAGTGAGGTCGTTGTGATCACGGCCGGGTCGCCTCGCAAGCCCGGGATGAGCCGGATGGACCTCCTGACGGTGAACGCCAAAGTGGTGAAGAGCGTCACAGAGCAAATCATGAAGTATTCCCCCGACGCGATTCTGGTCGTCGTGACAAATCCGTTGGATCACATGACCACTCTCGCCGCTGAGGTGTCGGGTCTCCCCAAGAACAAGGTGATGGGGCAGGCTGGAATCCTCGACAGCTCTCGGCTCGCCCATTTCATCAGTGAGCTGGGCGGTGTCGACATTTTCGATGTGGAAGCGCTCACCTTGGGAAGCCACGGACCGACAATGGTGCCGGTTCCCTCGCAGTGCTCGGTCGCGGGCAAGAGCCTGGACGAGATCTTCACCGATGAGCAGATCGAGGGCCTGATCGACCGGACTCGCAAGGGCGGCGCCGAGATCGTTGGCCTGCTGAAGACCGGTAGCGCCTACTACGCGCCGTCTTCCGCGGCTGCGGCCATGGTGAAAGCCATTCTGACGGACTCGAAGGAAGAGCAGCCGGTGTGTGCCTGGACCGACGGAGCCTACGGGCTGGCGGACGGCTATCTGGGTGTGACGGCCAAGATCGGCGCCAATGGTGTCGAAGAGGTCGTGGAGTTGCCGTTGACAGACTCGGAGATGGAAGCGCTGAAGGAAGCCGCCGAGGCGGTGGCTGCCAACGTGGCCGAACTGCACGAGGTGGACTACAGCTAGCGTCGACTTCGTCGCCGCGGTACTAGGTAGTAGGTACTAGGTACTAGGTACTAGGTGAGTTGTGTCACTGCCTCCTGAGATGATCAGCGGATCGTCTCAGGAGGTTTTGTGCAGGACTATCGAAAACTCGAAGTGTGGAGGCTGGCGCATACCCTGGTCCTCGGCGTTTACAAGGCTTCGAACGAATTCCCAGCATCAGAGACGTTTGCCTTGACCAGGCAACTCCGAAGGTCGGCCGTCTCGATTGGTTCGAACATCGTTGAGGGAGCGGGACGACCTTCGCAGAAGGAGTTCAGGCATTTTCTCGGCATCGCCCGGGCCTCGTGCGTGGAAACCGACTATCAGCTGCTAATTGCACGCGACCTCGGCTATATGAGTGTCGGCACGTATGGAGACCTCTCGGGCAACGCTGATCGAATACGAAGGATGCTGACTTCGTTGAGGCGCGCCGCGGCAGCGTCGTAGAACCTAGAACCCAAAACCTAGAACCATTCGGGTTCAGATGTGAGAAAGGCAGCAACCGTCGTGCCTATGCGTATACTTACATCACTGTAGTTTTCGATATGCCTGGAGGCATTGTTATGAACAAAGGTGAGTTGATCGACAAGGTGGCCGCAGAGGCCGACATCACGAAGGTCGCAGCCAAGGCCGCCGTCGATACAGTCTTCGATGAAGTTACGAAGTCGATGAAGAAGGGTGATCGGGTTCAGATCGCCGGCTTCGGAAGCTTCTTCTCGGATAAGCGTCCCGGTCGCAAGGGCATCAACCCTGCAACGGGCGAGTCGATTCGCATCAAGACGA
>JBLYYS010000011.1:0-15716 GCA_048550235.1 Acidimicrobiia bacterium
AGTCGCGGACCGTCGGCAGTTCGCACAACCACCCCGTATCCGGTTGTCGTCAAGCCGGGGTCTATTCCTAAAACGAACATATGTACGACAGCCTACCTGTTGGCCCCGACGCAACCGAGCCTTTGTGTAGTCGCCCTCGAGCGGCGACCGAACGCCGACACACCCCCAGGCCGATCACTCGCTGAGCGCGGCCATGACCTCATCGGGAATATCGAAGTTGGCATATACCTCCTGGACGTCGTCCAGGTCCTCGAGAGCATCGATGAGCCGCAGTACCTTGCCGGCTCCCTCTCGATCGAGAGGTACGGTCGTGCTGGGAAGTTGCGTCACATCAGCCGAGTCGATGGTCACCCCGGCAGTTTCGAGCGCTTCCCTGACCTCGGGCATATCGCTGGGTGGGGTAATGACCTCATAGGCACCGTCGGAATCGCGTATGTCTTCGGCCCCCGCGTCCAGCGCCGTCAGCATGATCGCTTCCTCGTCACCCGAGGCAACGATGTAGCCCTTCTGCTCGAAGAGGTATCCCACCGAACCTGGTTCACCGAGGTTGCCGTTGTTTCTGGTCATCGTCGAGCGCACGTCTGAGGCGGCCCGGTTCCGATTGTCCGTGAGTACGTGGATGTAAACGGCCACTCCTCCAGGCGCATAGCCTTCATACCAGACCTCAGAGAAGTCGACAGCGTCGGCTCCTTCGCCGGATCCCCGTTTGACCGCCCGTTCGATGTTGTCGTTCGGCATCGAAGCGGCCTTGGCCTTGGCGATGGCGGTCGACAGCGTCGGGTTCATGGCCGGGTCGCCGCCACCTTGCCGAGCCGATGCCTCGATAGCCTTGGCGAGTTTGGCGAAGAGCTTGCCACGGGCTGCGTCCTGGCGCCCTTTTCGGTGTTTGATGTTGGCCCACTTTGAATGACCGGCCATCAGCGCTCCTCCCGCATCGTCAGCAACATCTCATGAATACGTATGTCGTCGGTCAACTCTGGATGAAACGCGCAAGCAAGGATATTGCCCTGACGCACCATCACCGTCTGCTCATCGTAGGTGGCAAGGATCTCCACTTCCGGACCAATCTTGATGATCTGCGGGGCTCGAATGAACACACCCACGAAGGGAGCGGCTAGCCCGTCGACCGCAATCGGCGTCTCGAAGGAGTCATTCTGACGTCCGAACGCGTTGCGCGCTACCACGACATCGAGGCTCTCCAACTGGGGAGGACCGTCCTCAACGGCATCCATTGCAAGGAGTATCAGCCCGGCGCAGGTTCCGAATGTGGGCAGACCTCCCGCGATCACCTTGCGGAGAGGATCGATGAGGCCATACAGGGTTGCGAGGCGACCAATCGTCGTTGATTCTCCGCCGGGAATCACCAGTGCGGAGATCCCTTCGAGATCCTCAGGTCGACGAACCTGAACCGAGTTCGCTCCTGCCCGCTCGATGCTCTGTTGATGCTCTCGAAAGTCGCCCTGGAGGGCGAGAACACCGACCGGACCCATTCTCACCAGCCTCGCTCAGCCAGTTGCACGTCGAGATCGGCTATCTCCTGGCCCGGCATCGCTTCACCCAGACCGCGAGAGACCTTCACGAGTTGGTCTGGATCGTTGGCGTAGGTAGTCGCCTCGACGATTGCCTTGGCTCTTGTCGACGGATCCGCACTCTTGAAGATGCCGGAACCGACGAATACGCCGTCGCAACCCAGTTGCATCATCAACGCCGCGTCGGCGGGAGTTGCCAGGCCCCCTGCGGCGAAGTTCACCACCGGCAGTTTGCCCGTCTCAGCGATCTCCTGGACGAGGTCGAATGGCGCTCCCATGTCACGGGCAGCCGCCATCAGTTGCTCTGGAGCGAGCGTCGATAGCGTCCGAATCTCGTTGGTCATCTGCCGCATATGGCGGACGGCCTCGACGACATTGCCGGTACCTGCCTCGCCCTTGGTGCGAATCATCGCCGCGCCTTCGCCGATCCGGCGGAGCGCTTCACCGAGGTTCCTCGCCCCACAGACGAAGGGAGTGACGAAAGCCCACTTGTCGATGTGGTGTTCCTCGTCCGCCGGTGTGAGCACTTCGGACTCATCGATGTAGTCGACATCCATTGCCTGGAGGATCTGGGCCTCGACGAAATGACCGATCCTGACTTTCGCCATCACAGGAATGCTCACAGTCTCCATGATCTCTTCGATCATGGCGGGGTTGGACATGCGAGCGACTCCCCCGTCGGCCCTGATATCGGCCGGGACCCTTTCGAGAGCCATTACGGCAACGGCACCGGCATCTTCGGCGATCTTGGCATGCTCCGAATTGACGACATCCATGATGACGCCTCCCTTGAGCATCTCTGCCAGGCCTCGTTTGACTCGATCTGTTGCTCGTTCCACGCTGTGACTCCTCTTTCTTTCGATTCTACTGCCAGCCGAGGCTGCGGCCGATCGGAGTTAGTTCAATCCACACGTTCCCAGGGGTGAGGGTGATCGGCCGACCGCCGTCATCGAGAATCCGGAAGAATCCATCCTGACTACCTCGTTCCCAGTTTCCCCGGATCGCGACGCCGTCCCGAAACACGACCGCATCCCCCGTTCCGGTTACCTGGTAGTCGGGGACGGAACTACCCGCCGCATCGGTGCGGCCGGTATCGATCTGCTGCACGAAGAGAACGACAACGTTGTCGGCGGAGATCGAAGAGCCTTGATCATCCAGATGCGCGGAATCCCCATGGAATCGGAGATAGCCGTCGTCCGCCGACGACCACCGGTATGTCACGGGTGTAGCCGCGGACAATGACAGGTTCACGGTTAATGCCTGTTCACCAACGGCTGGTTCGCTGTCGAAGCTGAACCAGATGTCACCGGACGCTGCGCCCGCGAGATCGAGGGCCGGATCCGGATTCAGCATGAGATCGTACGGAGCCGGACGATCCGGGTCGCGCCCGTAGGCAGTATTTCCGAGCACCGGGTGGCCGGCGTCGACCGCAACACTCCTGATCGCTGCGATATTCGCATCCACCCCCCCGGAGTGGGCGAACGCCACATTGAATGGAGCGATCAGTTTCGGGTCTACCTCACGCGTGCTCCTGATCGGGCCGATCTCGCTCGGAATATCCGACTGATAGAACGCAAGGAACCTCGCCACCCCTCCTTCGACGAGAACCTCGATCACCATATCCGCCTGCGCGATTCCCGTTTGCGGACGGGAGGAACCGCTGTTGTCGACCTTGGCTACGAGAATTGGTGCCGTCGGCTCGGCAGCTGCGTCGACGATTCCGGTCAGCGGCCACTGAGGTCCTGTTGGATCATCAAGCAGGGTCGAGGTGGTGGTGGACGTTTCCGTCGCTGAGGTCGTTGTTGTCTGCTCGACGATGAGCGTCGTCGTCGAAGGGGTAGCGGTCGGCTCCGGTTCATCGTCACCGCCCGAGACCACCACCGCAACGATGATGAGAATCAGGACCACGGCGGCACCACCACCGATGGCGAGTTGCTGGACATTAGAAAGACTCTTGAAGCGTTCGATTAGCTGTTGCATGTTCCTAAGAGAGAAGGGAGTCAGTCACGCCTGAGGGCGGATTCGTACATCTCGATGTACTCGGGGAGCACTGTAGCCCAGTCGAAGTGCTCCGAACGCTCGACCGACGCCACCGCTACGCGTTCGAGGGCCTCCTTACCCGCGAGGAGCTCCACCACACGTGTGGCGAGGCCGTCGGAACTACCAGTCGGGAAGTATTGGGCTGCCTCGCCTCCAACCGCTCGAAATGCCTCGAGGTCGGAGGCGACGACTGCACAACCGGCGGCCATGCCCTCGAGCAATGTGATCCCAAAGCTCTCTCCTCCGAGATTCGGAGCAACAAAAACCTCGGCTGCACCCAAGATCGCACGCTTCTTCGCTGCCTCGACCCGGCCGTGAAAACGAACACCGGGAATCAGATCTGTTCTATTGGTTCCGACGACATCGAGTTCAGCCTGGGGTACACCAGCCCGAATGCGCGGCCAGGCTGCAAGCAAGACATCGAGACCCTTCCGGGGTTCATCCCGGCCGATGAACGCCAGACGATGGCGTGTCTTCACCGCCCGATCGTCGTACTGCGCGAGGTCGATCGCGTTCGGGATTATTCGATAGTCGAGACCCAACGGAGTTATCGCAGAGGCCGCTACCTCGCTGACCACCGTTGTCCGGTCTATCCGATTGAGTAGCGGTCTGAGCATTGGGCCAAGTACCCGATAGGCGCTGCGTATGAACCGGGAAGGGTCGGCGTGAAACGTCGCCACCATCGGGGTCTGCTTGCGCACCAGAAGAGCCCAGCCGACCAGCGGGATCAATGGCTCGTGTAGGTGCACTACATCAGCACCTTCAACCGCCTGAACCGCCGTCCGCAATAGTTTCGGGTTGAGGTCTACCGGTGCGCGGGAACCGTTTGCAGGGATCTCGACGCCTCGCCCGAGCAGTTGCGCCCCCGGCGGACCATCGGCCCCCGGACCGACCACCCAGGACTCGATCCCGGCGCCGCGCAGGCGCCGATCGATCTCGATCACTTGATCCTGAACTCCGCCCGGAGCGTCCAACGAGTACGGAGAAACGACCGCCACCTTCACGTGAGTTCCCGATCGGAAGGCCAGTTGGGCTGGAGTAGATGCCACTGTTCGGGTGCCCTGCGGATGAGATCCTCGAAAGCAACCGCCATGGCTGCCACACCTGCTGAAATGCGCTCTTCGACCGATCCCTCGGAGGGAATCTCGATCGGCGCTGCTACCACAATGTGATGCCCGCGCCCTTCTCGAAAGAAAGAAGCAACAGGAAACACAGGGACGTCGCGTCGGACGCCCAGGCTGATTGCTCCGCCCGGGAGAGTGGTCTGCTCTCCGAAGAATTGAGTCGGGATACCGCGACCGCTGAGATCACGATCCGCTACGAGTGCTACCGCGCCGCCTCGATCGAGGACACCGTACAGCTGACGAAACACGTCACGGGAGCCATCGGCTAGGACGATGTCGATGCCAAGCATGTTGCGCAGGCGTACGAACCATTCGATCAGTCGTCGGTTGCGAAGTTTCTCCGCCACAGCAACGAGTTCAATCCCCTCGCGACGGGCTATCGTGCCCGCCACTTCCCAATTGCCGATGTGCGGAAGGGCATAGACCATACCGGTCCCGGCGTCACGCGCCGCCAGCACCTGGTCGAGGCCGTCGGTGCTCACCCGTTCGACCACTTCGACCGCACGCCGGGGACGCATCCACAGGGCCTCGGCCCAATAACGTCCGTATGCGTCATACATCTGTTTCGCTCTGGCGACAGCCGACTCAGAACCGCCCAGCCTCGTCATGTGCCTGATGGCCATCTGCTTGCGATCGCCTGCGACCATCCATATGCCACGGCCAACCAACCGACCTATGTTGATTGCAAGTCGCTCGGGCAGCAGGCCCAAGAACCCGGCTGCTAGTCGGATCGCCGCGTAGGCGACGACCTGCTTCAGCTTTCTAAACGGCGCCACACCAATGAGAAACGCTGGGCTACGGTCATCCAGGTCAAAGCAGCCATCACCCACAGCATGACCGGAACGAAATCGAAAACGAGACCGGCAGTGAACAGGATTACCCGCTCCGCTCTCCCCATGAGGCCCCCACGACCGTCTGCACCCACTGATTCCGCTCTAGCTCGGAGGTAAGAGACCAAGAGGGACGCACCCAGGTTCAGAACGCATAGAAGCGCCAGGACCTCACCTTCATCGGAAACTGCGAAAGCAAGCCCCGACCACATGGCCGTTTCTCCAAGGCGATCTGACACAGAGTCGACGAAAGCGCCACGTCTAGACGCACTGCCCGACAATCGGGCCACGGTTCCGTCAAGGCCATCCAAAGCCGAACCCAAGGCGGCGATTGACGCCCCGACGACAAAAGAGGAGGAACCAACCAGAACCGCGCCGGTGACAACCAGCGTGAGTCCGACGAGCGTTACCGCCATCGGTGTGAACCGGGCGGCGACCAGCACCCGACCGATCGGATCTAGATACCGTTCAATATGGCCTCGGGCCCGCTGCTCGATCATTGGAGGGCTTTCTCTGCGAGCCGCCAACGTAGCAGGAATCGGCCTCGCCTACCGCAACTAGTATCCCCCGGGAAATCGATTACGAGGAGGTCCTGTGGTTCCCGAGAGAATCCGCAACGTGGTGTTAGTCGGACATGGCGGAGCTGGGAAGACCAGCCTGGCCGAAGCGCTTCTCAACGTCGCCGGTGCTACAACCCGCGTGGGACGTGTAGAGGACGGCACCACGGTTACCGATTTCGAACCAGAGGAGACGGACCGACAGATCTCCCTGAATGTTGCAGTGGCATCCTGTGAATGGAAGGGCCACAAGATCAACATCCTCGACTCCCCAGGCTACGCCGACTTCATCGGCGACGCCGTTGCTGCTCTCCGGGTTGCCGATATGGCAATCTTCGTCGTGTCGGGTGTTGATGGTGTTGAAGTCCAGACGGAAGCGCTCTGGCGAGCCGCCGCAGAAGAAAACCTTCCTCGCGTCGTCTTCATCAACAAGCTCGACCGGGAACGGTCTTCGTTCCAACGAACACTGACCCAACTCACTGAGACTTTCGGCAAGCGGATAGCTCCAATTCAACTTCCAATCGGTTCCGAACAGGACCTCAGCGGAATCGTGCGAGTCGTGTCCAGTCGAGCCTTTGGCTACGACGGTGGATCCGTTGCCAAGCAGATCGATCTCCCAGAAGACATGGTCGAACTGGTCTCCGACGCCCACACCACGCTCATCGAGGCTGTCGTTGAGACCGACGATGCAATGATGGAGAGGTATTTCGAAGGAGAGGAACCGTCGCGTGAGCAGATAATCGAGTCGGTTCATACCGGAATGCTCGAAGGTGAGATCTTCCCGGTCCTCTGCGGTTCGGCGGGAGCGCTGATTGGAGTAGACACACTGGCAGACTTCATCGTCGAGTTTGGACCGAATCCACTCGAACACGCCACCCCTCCTATGGAAGTAGGCGAACTCGAAGTCTCCGCCGACGGGCCGGCAACCGCCTACGTGTTCAAAACGCACTCCGACCCCTACGTCGGCCGCATCTCGTTGTTCAGAGTCTTCTCTGGCTCGGTCAAGCACGACGACAACCTCGAAAACGCGAATGGGTCCGGCACGGGGCGAATGCACAACCTGTTCTTCATGCAGGGTAAAGACCACCACGACGCCCAGGAAGTCGTCACCGGAGACATCGCCGCCGTTGCGAAATTGGACTCGGTACTCGCCGGCGATACGTTGGTAGAACCAGGGGCCGCCATTCGCATCAAACCAATATCGTTTCCGAATCCGGTGATGTCGGTGGCCATCTTCCCCAAGTCCTCCCAGGACGAAGACAAGCTATCTGGTGCCCTCCAAAAGGTCGTCGAAGAAGACCCGACCTTGAAGGTCGAGCGGCGGAAGGAGACCCACGAAACGGTCCTTTCTGGACTCGGAGACAACCACCTGGATGTGACCGCGGCGCGCATCTCGCGCAAGTTCGGCGTCGAAATCGACACTGCAGTGCCGACTGTGCCATATCGGGAGAGCATTACCGCCACTACCGAGGCTGAAGGCAAGCACAAGAAGCAGAGCGGCGGTAGAGGACAGTTCGGAGTTGCATTCGTCAAGTTCGCTCCGCGGCCGCGCGGTGCCGGGTTCGAGTTCGTCAACGCCACCAAGGGCGGTTCTGTCCCACGTCAATTCATTCCGGCAGTGGAGAAAGGTGTCCAGGAGGCCCTAACAAAAGGTCCACTCGCCGGGTACCCGGTCGTGGACGTGCAGGCAACTCTGTATGACGGAAAATACCACTCCGTGGATTCGGACGAGATGTCCTTCCGTATGGCCGGAATCATGGCCTTCAGGGCAGCCTCGCCGAAGCTGGGCGCGGTGATTCTAGAGCCGATAGTGGAAGCGAAGATAAGGGTCCCAGAAAACTTCATGGGTGATGTCATCGGTGACATCAACGCCAAGCGGGGAAGGGTCCTCGGCATGGACTCAGAGGGCCATCTGCGTGTGGTTACTGCGGAGGTCCCCCTGGGCGAGATGCAGCGATACGCAGTTGATCTTCGGTCGATGACCGGGGGCCGCGGATACTTCGAAATGGAGTTCGCAAGGTACGACGAAATGCCTCACCAGGAGGCCCAAAAAGTAATCGACGCGGCCAGCAAGGATGATTCCTAGCGGACCGCAGCAAAGGAGAACTATATGGACGAGGCCACTCTCAAAGTCGGCGATCGCGAGATTGCACTGCCCGTCATAACGGGCACAGAAGACGAAATGGCGATCGATACCAACATGCTGCGGGGGCAGACTGGGATCGTGACTCATGACAAGGGGTTCGCCAACACGGCGGAGTCCTTCAGTTCGGTCACATTTCTCGATGGAGAAAAGGGAATTCTTCGTTACCGGGGATACCCAATAGAGCAGATCGCTGAGAGCGCCTCATTCCTAGAGGTGGCCTATCTCCTCCTCTACGGAGAACTCCCGACAACCGGGCAATACGAAGAGTTCGTCGACGACATCAACAATCACACGATGGTGCGCGAGGACATGAAGCATCTCTACGAGGCATTCCCTACGGATGCACATCCGATGCAGATGTTGGCCTCGGCCATTTCTGCCCTCGCCACTTTCTATCCGGATGCCCTCGATCCAACCGATGAGGAAGCCATCGACATCAGCGCCAAGCGGCTCATCGCCAAGATGATCACGCTCGTAGCATGGGGCTACAAGTACGGGCTCAGTCAGCCTTTCCAGTACCCGCGCAACGACCTCGACTACACGTCGAACTTCCTGCAAATGGTGTTCTCGTACCCGACCGAGTCCTATGAAGTCGACCCGGTCGTGTCAAAGGCGTTGGATGTTTTGCTGATTCTGCACGCCGACCATGAGCAGAATTGTTCGACGTCGACAGTTCGCATGGTCGGTTCCTCGCAAGCCAACCTGTTCTCGTCAGTCGCGTCAGGTATACACGCCCTGTCCGGCCCGCTGCATGGTGGCGCCAACCAGCGAGTCGTTGAGATGCTCGATGAAATCATCAAGGGTGGCGGCGATGTGGAGCAATTCATCGCCAAGGCAAAAGACAAGGATGATCCATTCCGCCTGATGGGATTCGGTCACCGCGTCTACAAGAACTTCGACCCGCGGGCCAGGATCATCAAGAGCTACGCCGTTGACGTACTCGACAAGTTGGGGACAGACGACCCGATGCTCGGCGTTGCCAAGCAACTCGAGAAGGTTGCCCTCTCGGACGAGTATTTCGCAGAGCGCAAGCTCTATCCGAATGTCGACTTCTACTCAGGCATCATCTACAAGGCGATGGGATTCCCCGTGGACATCTTCACTGTCTTGTTTGCCATCGGGCGCCTGCCCGGCTGGATAGCTCAGTGGAAAGAAATGCGTTTCGATCCCACTACGAGGATCGGTCGCCCCCGACAAATCTACGTTGGTGAAGCGGAACGCACGTTCACCGCAATGGATCTCAGGTAGGGAGGAGCCGAAGGCTCCGAGCCGGTAGCTAATGGCCTTTAGCCATTGGCCGTCGGCCATTAGCTGGAACGTGAAGGCGGCCCTTCCGGGCCGCCTTCACAATTCTTTGCTGCCCACCAGCACTCGCGCCTAGCTAAAGGTCCTCTTCATACGGCTCAGCCCGAAGCTCGCCGCTGGCTCCGTCGATCAGGACCAGACCGCGTTTCGAAGGGGGGTCGTCTGCCGAGTACATCAGCACGTTCCAAATGGGACGCGCTCTCAACCCCTCGAATCGAACTGCCCCCGACGAGTGGCCGACTGGAAATGAAACCGCTTTGGCGGCCGCTTCCAGCGCCTCCTCGTCACCGACTTCCAGGGGCCACGCGGTCACCAGATGCCATACAGCCAATACTCCGAGGCTCGATGCGACCACCCACATGCCCCCTGGTAGGCCTGAAAGCGCTCCGGCACCAGCCAGAATCGCCCCAATCGCATAGACCAACGCGGATGATCTACGTCGGCGAGGGGATGGGAACTCGTACGGTCCCAATGCCCAGGAGTCGAGATCGTCGGGAACGGCCTCCGACTCGACGACTTCATGCGATATGTGGATCGCGGGGGGTTCCCGGTTGGTCATCGGGGTGGCGCCGCAGCCTCGGCCAACTCTGCCACCGCCTCTGAAGTTGCGATACCGCGGCGCTCATGCTCTTCGCCCCGGAGTCGCAACCCAACGGTGCCGTTCTCAACGTCCTGGTCGCCGACCACCAGAACTGCCGGAGTCTTGTGGGTAATCGCCCGTCGAATCTTCTCACCAACCGTGTCGTCCGCAACATCGACATCAGCACGAATTCCGGCAGCAATCATGTCCGCGGCGACGCCGCGTGCATATTCGTTGTGTCGATCTGCCACCGGCACAATCGTCGCCTGGACCGGTGACAGCCACATCGGGAAGGCGCCGGCGTAGTGCTCGACGAGAATCCCGACGAACCGCTCGATGGACCCCATCAAGGCCCGGTGGATCATTACCGGACGCTCACGAGTGTTCTCACCTGAGGCGTACAAAAGATCGAAATTCTCGGGTTGAGCAAAGTCGACCTGCAGTGTCGAGAGCTGCCAGCGGCGGCCGATCGCATCCCGCACATGCACGTCGATCTTGGGACCATAGAAAGCACCTTCGCCCTCGGCGATCTCAAATGGCAGGCCGGCGGTTTCGAGTGCCGACTGCAAGGCAGCCTCCGCCTTGTCCCACAAGTCGTCCTGCCCAACGAATTTCGCCGGCCGCGTCGACAAGTCCGCTTCGAACTCATCGAACCCGAAATCTCGCAGCACCATCAGAGTGAAATCCAGCAAGTTCTGCAGCTCGTCGGCGATCTGCGACTCCATCGCGAAGATGTGGCTGTCGTCCTGGGTGAATCCTCGTGCGCGCAACAATCCGTGGATCACGCCCGAGCGCTCGTATCGATAGACCGTTCCCAATTCGAACAGGCGCATCGGCAACTCTCGGTAGCTCCTGCCCCCGCTCTTGAAGATAAGGATGTGGAACGGACAGTTCATCGGCTTCATGCGGTATTCGGTTTGCTCGTCCAGGACCATTCCCGGGTACATACCTTCGGCATAGAAATCGAGGTGTCCCGACGTCTGCCACAAGTGGGCGCGCGCAACGTGCGGAGTGGCCACTATCTCGTAATCGTGGCTGAGGTGGGTTCGCCTGCTGTAGTCCTCGATGACCGTGCGTAGCAGACCGCCTTTCGGATGCCATATAGCAAGACCAGACCCGAGTTCAGGTGGAAACGAGAACAAATCGAGCTCATTGCCGAGCTTGCGGTGATCGCGCCGCTCGGCCTCTTCCAGCCGATGGAGATGATCTGCCAGCGCCTGTTTCGACTCCCAAGCAGTTCCGTAGATCCTTTGGAGCTGATCTCGATTCTCATCTCCGCGCCAATAGGCACCGGCTGTGCGAAGCAGCTTGACCGCTTTGAGGCGTCCCGTGCTCGGGAGATGCGGCCCGCGGCAAAGGTCGACGAAGGCGTCATTTCGATAGACGCTCACCGAGTCCCCGCCGGCAACCTCGGACTCATCGACCGACTGAATGATCTCCGACTTGTATGGCTGGCCACTGAAGATCTGCAACGCCTCCTCGACCGAGAACTCCTCCCGTTGGAAGGCCTGGTCCTCGGCAATGATCTCCGCCATCCGGGCTTCGATTCGTTCGAGGTCATCCGACGCGAACGGGCGGCCGATGTTGAAGTCGTAGTAGAAACCATCCGTGATCGCGGGCCCGATCGCGAACGTTGCCCCCTCGTACAGGTCGAGGACCGCCTGGGCCATCACGTGCGCGGCCGAATGCCGGATTACATGGCGGCCTTCGTCTGTGGTGTCGGTGATTACTGAAAACTCACCACCATGCGGCAGAGGTTTCGAGAGGTCCAGTAGCTCGCCGTCTAGTTTGACGGCCACCGCAGCCTTGGCCAATCGAGCGCCAATGCTGCTCGCTACGTCTAGCCCCGACACACCTTCTGGGTGTTCGTGGACTGAGCCATCCGGAAAAGTCAACTGGATTGTCATCTGAGGTCTCTGGTCATATCGCGGGTAGGGTAATGGAGGCAGCCAAGACTTTTGGAACCTTTTCAACAGGGGGATTGTATGGACGCAATGGATATCGCCCGCCAGCTTGCGCGTGGCGGCCGTGTGCACGAGTTGTCAGGCTATGCAGGTAGGACATTCCGGCTGTTCGCTCCACACGCCACCACGATCCTCACCGTGTATCGATCCAGCTCTCTACAGCGCAGAGAGCAACGCGCCCTCGAGTCGCTCGCAGATGTGGAAGGACTCCCGAAGGTCATCGAGTGGAGCGTCGATACTGAAGCCGCCTGGGGCCTGTTTGAAGATGCCGGCGCCTGGAACCTCGCGACCCTTCCGTCGAGCTCCGGCCCGGCGCGACTGGCAGGTCGAATCCTTCGCTCGGTCCACGAAGCCAGTCCCGACGATTTGACCAACCTCGCCGGCGGAATGGACGCCGCTTGGCTCCGATCCGAGTATCAATCCGTGTTCACGCGCCTAACGCGCTATCGACGCCGAGTTGGGCTCAGCGAGAACCTGCTGGAGCGAGCCCTGGCCGCCGAACCACCGGTCGGAGGGGTTCCGACCTCGTGTCACACGAATCCACGGCCCGGCCGGTTTCGAGTCGACGATGAAACCGGGCAAGTAACCCTCACCGACTGGGCATGGGCAACGGCTGCGCCGGCCGAGTGGGATTTCTCGTTGGCAGTGTGGACCCTGCGATCCGCTGCAGGCGAGGCAGCTGCCGATGCTCTCATCGAAGGCTACGGACGGACCATGCCGGACAGCGTGTTGAGACCGTGGATCGTATTCCATGCTGGTCGAGAGATGCTCCAAGAAGCCGAGACCGTTGACGGACGCCTCGATCGCCTGGCTCCGATTGTGGCGGATCTCGAAGCCGCTCTTCCCGGCTAGTCGAACAGCGACCGGTCGGTTCGGAGCCCCAGTGCGCCACATGCTTTGAGCGCGAAATCCATCACTATCGGTCCTCAACCGCGTATCCTCGTCGGTGAAGGAGGACAACGTGATTGCTTGGTTTGCGGTGGTCTCGACAACAATTGGAGCCTTGCTCGGTGGCAGGCTCGGAGGTTCAAAGCTCATCGATTCGGCCCCGCTGGATCTGCAGGAAGATCTGCCATGCCCATGGTGCTTCGCTGCCACGAGCGAACGTGATGTGACGTGCCCTTCGTGTCACCGGGCTTTCGGCGCGCCGGCCGATGACGCCCTCAGCTCAGGCGACTGACGGACCAACCGAGGTGATGAACGCTCGATTGGTCTGATGAATGCGGAATCCGATCGACTCGTACATCCCCAACGCACTTCGGTTTCCACCATCGGCGAAGAGCATCCCGGTTCTGCTTCCCTTAGTTTCAGCCAGGTATCGCAGACCCTCGAGCGCCACGACCCGGCCCAGTCCAATCCCTCGCAAGTCGGGTTCGGTGGCGATCAGATAGACCTCGCCGACCTCATCCGGATGCTCCTTGGTCCAGCAGAACGCCGCTAGTCGCTCCGCTCTCCAGGCCATACGAATTCCTTCCTTTTCGAACCATTCGTACTCCTGGCGCAATCGCAGGTCGTCGAGCGTCCACTCCCCCGCCTCGGGATGGCCAACAAACGCTCGATTGTTGAGCGCGAGAAGCGCCTCTTCATCCCCAGGTTGAAACGCACGAATCTCAATCCCCGGGTAGTCGGGTGGCGCCGAAACCGGCAACGGCACCCGCATCTGATGCAGGGAGCGGCTTTGCACGAACCCAAATCTGTGCAGCAAGCCCTCGTCGATCGGCGAGTACACCCATAGACAGACTGAGTCGCCTCCCATCCGGGAGACCTCGGAGATCGCCCCGTCCAATAGCTTGTCCTCAATGTGTCCGGCGAAGATGGGATCAACTGCCATCTCGAATTCATAGAGACCCGGACGTTTGCTCTCCAAGAAGTGGATGTACCCAACAGGTTTGCCGGATTCTTCAACCAACAAGCCGCCACCGACAACGGGTACTCCGACCAGAGAGCGGTACTTGTGTTCGCTCAGGGGGTGGTGTCCGGTGGTTTCTTCACACCGCTCGAACAGCTCTTTCAGCGAGCTGACATCTTCGGGATGACGGAGTCTGCGGAGCAGCATTCGGCGACCCTACCGCGGTCTGCGGAAATCGAGCCTATTCTGACCACCGTGAGCAAGGTAGGACTCGTTTTGGGCGGCGGTGGTATCACCGGTGCCGCATACGAATTGGCAGCTCTGATGGCCATCCATATGGCGACCAGCTGGGATCCGAATTCCTCTGAAGTGATCATCGGCACATCTGCCGGGTCGTTCGTAGCCGGGACAGTCCGTTCAGGACGTCTCTCGATAGATTCTCTCGCGCGACCCGACGAGAGCAGGGAAGACGTAGCCGATCGAATCCGATCTGCTGTTTACCAGCGGCGTCGACCGGGTGGCGTTCGTCGGTGGTTGCGCCACGGGCTCGTACCGGGTCTCCGCAAACCGGGCGTGTCTTTGATACTCGGATCTCCTGCCCCGTTCGATGCAGGAGGAATTGGAGATTGGCTTGCGGACGAAATCGGCGACTTCGCTCAAGGTTGGCCGGACGATCCCACCGTCATCGTCGCATACGAGTTAGAGACCAAACGAAGAGTGGCATTCGGCACCCTGGATGCCCCTGACATCGAGCTGCGCGATGCGGTGGCAGCCTCTTCGGCCGTTCCACTCGTCTTCGCTCCATTCGAAATGAACGGGAACCACTACGTAGATGGGGGCGTGGTATCCGGCACCCACGCCGACCTCCTCCTAGCGAACGAGGAGCCTCTCGACTTCGTATTGGTGATCGCGCCGATGGCCGCAGACGAGATCCGAGACGGAGCGCGATTCTACGAAGGCGTGTTCGACAGGGTGGGTAAGGCGGCTCTCGAGGAGGAACTCGAGATGATTCACGCGGCCTGGCCGGATACCGAAGTGCTGACGATCACACCATCCATCGATGTGCAGGCTCTGTTGCGCCCCAATCCCATGAGCGCTTCAGCGGCAGTCCCGGCCTTCATCAAGACGCTGGCCTCACTTCGCACCAAACTGGCCCGTCCGGACGTATGGGACCTATTGAATCGGCACCTCAAGCCGACGTCGCATCCCGTCATAGGTCGCTGAGCATCGATCGCTGGTTGGGCTTGGCGTGTGAATACAATCGCCCGATTAAGAATGAGACCCCCGGCATTGCCGGGGGTCTCGATCGCTGAGGGGGGACCCAACACCCGGAACGTTACCGCCCGGTTACCCGCCGTTCGTAGGGTCTTATGGCCCACGCTCGCGGGCCAGAAGCCACCTACAGGATTCGGCCACCGGATGGCTCACGCGTGTCGAGTGCATGAGTTATGCCGAAGGCGGTCAGGAAACCCGAAGTCACGCTGATGGTCAACCCGACGACGGTAGAAACCTCGCCTTCGACTAGGCAGACCAGTGAGCCTCCCAGTCCTTGCACGGCGTAGGCGCCTGCCTTCCCGAACGGTTCTCCACTTGCGAGGTAGGCATCGATCTCAACTGCGGCGAGATCTCGGAACTGCACCCTTGCCTCGGCAACCTCCGCTAGGTGTTCACCGTTGCGCTGGAGCGCGATTCCTGTATAGACCGTGTGAGATCGACCTGAGAGGAACTCGAGCATTGCGCGAGCTTCCTCACCATCGGCAGGCTTGCCGAGAATCCGATCATCGGCGCCCAC
>JBLYYS010000012.1:0-7295 GCA_048550235.1 Acidimicrobiia bacterium
GGATGAGAACCACGGTGCACTGATTGCGGACGGCAGTGTCACCCGCCTGATGCGCAACGTTGCGACTTTCGGATTCCACCTCGCCGTCATGGACGTGAGGGAGCACTCCGCCAAACATGAACAAGCTCTGATCGCCCTCTTTCGCGGCATCGGCATCGACTTCAAGACGCGAGGCCCTTCCGAACGGCTTGGACTGCTCGATGACGAACTTGGTGGTCCCAGACCCCTTGCGGCTCCGGCGACACAGTTCGATGCAGAGGTGACCGACACTCTCGGCACGTTCCGGGCAGTGCGCGAATCTCTCGACAGATTCGGGGATGGCGTGATCGAGAGCTACATCATTTCGATGACTCGGGACGCCTCCGACGTCCTCGCAGCCGCAGTGCTCGGAAGAGAGGCCGGGCTCGTGGACGTTGGGCACGGTATCGCGCGGATCGGCTTCGTTCCTCTACTCGAGACCACCGTCGAGTTGCGCAAGGCTGGCCAAATCCTCGATGAGTTGTTCAGCTGCCCTTCGTACAGACAACTGGTACGCCTGCGAGGAGATCTCCAGGAGGTCATGCTCGGGTATTCAGATTCCAACAAACATGGGGGTATCACCTCATCCCAGTGGGAGATCTACAAGGCTCAGCGTGAACTGCGCGATGTTGCCGACCGTCACGGCATCGTTCTCCGCCTGTTTCACGGGCGGGGAGGCACAATCGGCAGAGGCGGTGGACCCACCCATGAAGCGATCATGGCCCAACCGTTCGGGACGCTCGACGGGTCGGTCAAGATCACAGAGCAAGGTGAAGTCATCTCCGACAAGTACGGACTGCCCGGGCTGGCACGGCGCAACCTGGAACTCACGCTGGCTGCGGTATTCGAGGCGTCTCTCCTGCATCGAGAGCCGCGACAATCGGATGAGATCCTCGGCGAATGGGACCGTGCGATGGATGCGATTTCGGAGTCGGCCTACTCCTCGTACCGCTCGCTGGTCGAAGATCCCGGCTTGGTCGAGTACTTCTTGAGTTCGACACCCGTCGACGAACTCGGGGCGATGAATATCGGTAGTCGCCCATCGCGCCGACCTGGTGGCGGCGGCTCGCTCGACGATCTACGTGCGATTCCGTGGGTGTTCGGCTGGACCCAGACTCGCCAGATCGTTCCGGGATGGTTCGGTGTGGGTTCGGGACTGGCAGCGGCGCGGGAAAGCGGCCTGGGCGAGGTCATAGATGGCATGTACCGGGAGTGGTCGTTCTTCCGCACCTTCATTTCCAACGTCGAAATGACCCTCATGAAGACCGACTTGAGCATCGCTCAGCAGTACGTGGAGTTACTTGTCGATCCCTCGCTGCACAGAATCTTGGATCGTATCCGTGGCGAGTACCAGCGCACCCACGAGGAAGTGTTGCGGATCACCGGGACCGAGCGCTTGCTGGATGGCTCGCCTCTGCTGCAACGGACCCTGGAGGTCCGGGATCGCTATCTCGACCCGCTGCACTACCTGCAGATGTCGCTGCTAGCCAGGTCACGCCGCGTTGATGGACCGGACCCCGACATGCAGCGAGCATTGCTCCTGACCGTCAACGGCATCGCGACGGGGTTGCGCAACACGGGTTGACTCTCGCCTTCCGCGTTCTGGCGTGAAAATGCGCGCAATTCTGGCGGGTTCCTCACGCCAGAATGGATGCTGGGCCGCCACCGGGCCGACCGGGAGCGGATGCTGGGCCGCCCACCGGGGCGATCGAGCACAGTAGATTGAGGGCACCCGTTCACAGGAGCCAGCGTTGAGCCTCACAGTCGTCGACCATCCACTGACCCGTCACTATCTGTCGACACTGCGCGACGAGACCACTCCGCCCGAAAAGTTTCGGGAGACAACGAGGCGACTCGCCTACACGTTGTTGATGGAGGCCACATCCGACCTGGACCTGGCTGAAGTGCCGATTACCACCCCCCTGGAGCCGACCACGGGCTACAAGATCGGGAGGAATCTCGTCGCCGTCGCCGTCCTGCGAGCCGGGTTGGGCCTGCTGGACGCCGTGATCGACCTTCTTCCGGACGTCACGGTTGGATATGCCGGCGTCCAGCGGGACGAGGAAACCGCGCTTCCGCAGGAGTACTACACCAAATTCCCCGACTTGAAGGACGCAAGGGTCATCATTCTCGAGCCGATGCTGGCTACGGGTGGATCGCTTTCCTGGGCCGTCGACAAAGTGAAGGCAAACGGCGCCCACGAGATCATCGCCCTTTGCGTCGTAGCTGCTCCTGCCGGCGTCGAGCGGATGGAGCAAGACCATCCAGACGTTCGTGTAGTGACTGCAGGCCTGGACCGCGGCCTCAGCGACTCGTACTACATCGAACCCGGCTTGGGAGATATGGGCGACAGGCTCTTCGGTACACTGTAACCCGCCACTAAGAGTAACAAAGCGCCACTTGTGAGCCAAAGCCTCCTATTAGTGGCGTAGGATTACCTTTTACAGGCCTACCTAGACAACTGTAGTTGTAAATGGTATTCTATTGCCACATATCGATGCCATGCCATGTAAGTGGTATTGTGTTACTCTGATCAGGGATATCTATGTCGATTGAAGAACTGACCGACGAAGCCATCCTCGAGGTCATCGGGACACGGCTCCGCACCGAACGTCTCAACCGCAACATCACTGCCCGCGATCTGGCCGAGCGAGCCGGAATCTCCCTCAAGACCTACAGGAACGTCGAAGCCGGTGAGAACCACTCCGTCGCTTCCCTCCTCCGGATACTCCGGGCACTCGGATTGTTACCGCGGGTCGATGCTCTCCTCCCCGAACCCGGCCTGAGCCCGATCGAACTCGCCAAGCTCGGAGGCAAGCAGCGCAGGCGCGCCACCGGCACACGCAACCAACGCGACGAAGCCTGGCAGTGGTAGATCGGGTCGATGTCGCCGAGGTCCACCTGTGGGGTAGGCAGATAGGCGCCGTGTCGTGGGACAAGGTCAGGACCTTGGGCACCTTCGAGTACGAACCAGGATTCCTTCCATCGGGGATCCAACTCGCCCCCCTCACCATTCCCCTCGGGCCCGGTCTCTTCAGCTTCCCCGAACTGGACTTCGCCGCCTATCGAGGGCTACCCGGACTACTGGCCGATTCACTCCCCGACAAGTTCGGACACTTACTCATCGATACCTGGTTGGCGAGTGAGGGTCGCGATCGATCGAGCTTCTCGCCCGTCGAGCAACTCTGCTACGTCGGCACCCGTGGGATGGGAGCTCTGGAGTATCGCCCGGCCTACCGGGGGCGCGATCGGTCCGCACAAATCCAAGTCGAGCGCCTGGCCGACCTGGCCGCCCGTGTTCTGGAACGGCGGGATCATCTTCAGGTGGACAGTGAGGATGACCTCGCCGACCTCCTCCTAGTTGGTAGCTCCGCCGGTGGAGCGAGGGCCAAAGCCATCGTCGCATGGAACCCCCACACCGGTGAGGTTCGCTCGGGTCAGGTCGAGGCTCCCGCCGGTTTCCATTACTGGATCCTGAAGTTCGATGGGGTCGGCAGCTCCGATCGAGAATTGGGAGACCCGGAAGGTTACGGAAGAGTCGAGTACGCCTACCACTTGATGGCACACCTGGCCGGCATCGAGATGACCGAATCGCGCCTCCAGGTCGACGACCGTGGCAGGGCCCATTTCATGACGAAACGGTTCGATCGATCCAATGCCGGCGGCAAGCTCCACACCCTCACTCTCTCAGCCATTGCTCACCTCGATTACAACCAAGCTGGTGTCCACTCCTACGAAGACGCACTATCGGTCACGCTACGTCTTTGCGGCGCCCGCGACGTCACTGAGCTGTATCGGCGAATGGTCTTCAACGTCGTGGCCCGGAATCAAGACGATCACACGAAGAACATCGCCTTCGTCATGGACAAGGCGGGCCTGTGGCGACTGGCACCGGCCTACGACCTCACATGGGCGTACAACCCGCGAGGCCTGTGGACGAGCAGGCATCAGATGTCGATTGCCGGCAAGACCGAGGATCTGACGCATGAGGACCTACTCTCGGTTGCCAATCACTTCGGCATCCGCCGCCCGGAGGCGATCATTGAAGAGGTGGTCGAGGCAGTCCGAGAATGGCCAAGTATCGCCAACGACGTCGGCGTCGAAGAGTCCTACCTGCGCCGAATCGAGTCCACGCACCGTCTTTCTCTGCAGAGCTAGGTTGGACCCCATGAACTTCGAGGATTCAATACGGGAGATCATCCTCGGCCTGGATCCCGGCGAGGTGGTGACCTACGGCGAAGTCGCCGCCCAGGCGGGCAAACCGGGTGCCGCGCGAGCCGTTGGCAACTACTTGCGGAAGAGTTCAGGGCTCCCCTGGTGGAGGGTGGTCGCATCATCGGGTCGGCTTTGCCCGGGCCTGGAGGACGAGCACGCACAACGTCTACGTTCTGAGGGTGTCGCCATACGCAACGGCAAAGTCGCACGGACCCGATAGATTCGAGCAATAAGGCATCTGAGCTGGGCCATTCGTCGGCTCGCGAGTTGTTGCAGCTTCGGCGATACTGGGAGGAAGGAAAGGAATAACGTGCTCGATCGCGCAGTCGTCATCGTGATGGATTCTTGTGGAGCGGGTGAGGCGCCTGATGCCCCCGAGTACGGCGACGAGGGTTCGGACACGCTCGGACACACGGCACAGGTCGTGGGCGGCCTGGACCTACCGAACTTCGAAGCGGCCGGCCTGGGAAACCTGCACGGCAACCTCCTCGGGGTACCGCCGGCCGAATCGCCCTCTATGGCCTTCGGTCGCTTGACCGAGGCCAGCGCCGGCAAGGACTCGACCACGGGTCACTGGGAAATAGCCGGCGTCATCACAGAGCGAGCGGACGCTACGTTCACCGACACCGGGTTCCCAGATGAGCTCGTGAAAGCCGTTGAGGAAGAATCCGGACACAAATTCTTCGGCAACTACGCCGCTTCAGGAACCGTCATCATCGAAGATCTCGGGCCACGACATATGGAGACCGGTGAACTGATCCTCTACACCTCGGCCGATTCCGTTTTCCAGATCGCGGCTCACAAGGACATCGTCCCGCTCGAAGAGCTCTACCGGGTCTGCCGCATTGCCAGGAAACACTGCAACGACTACCGGATCGGTCGGATCATCGCCCGCCCGTTCCAGGGCGAACCCGGATCCTTCGAGCGGACCTATGAGCGCCAGGATTTCGCGCAACCTCCCCACTCCCCCACGATGCTCGACATTGCCCAGGAGAATGGTGTCCCGACCTACGGGATCGGGAAGATCGAAGACCTGTTCACCGGCCGTGGACTCGATCATGCCGTCCATACCGAAGGCGACACCGACGGTCTCGAACACACGCTCCGGGTCCTCGAGGAAATGGATCGAGGATTGATCATGGTCAATCTCGTCGACCTCGACATGGTCTACGGCCATCGCGAGAACCCCGAAGGCTACGCCACCGGTCTCGGCGTCATCGATGGCTTCCTCCCCCGCCTCACGGCGGCACTCGGACACCGGGACGTCCTGATCTTCGCTGCCGACCATGGCAACGATCCCACCGATGGAAGCACCGACCACACCCGCGAGTATGTCCCCCTCCTGGTGGCTGGCTTGAACGCCGCCGGCGTCGACCTCGGCATTCGTGCCACCTACGCCGATGTGGCCGCCACCGTTTGTGCCGGTTTCGACCTCCCCCCGCCCTCGGCAGGCACTTCGTTCCTGGAGGACATCACATGACTGCCGTCGAGCTAATCGAACGAAAACGGGACGGGGGAACACTCACCGGCAACGAAATCAGATGGCTGATCGCCGAGTACACGGCCGGTACCGTCACCGACTACCAGATGTCGGCGATGCTGATGGCCGTCTTCATCAACGGTCTCAACGGTGAAGAGCTGACCGTGTGGACAGAGTCCATGCTGACCTCGGGTGAGGTCCTAGAGCTGTCGGAAGTACCAGGACGAAAGGTGGACAAACACTCCACCGGCGGGGTCGGCGACAAGATCTCGATTCCACTCGCTCCGATGGTCGGTGCCTGCGGCGTCAAGATTCCCATGATGAGCGGACGCGGACTCGGTCACACCGGTGGCACGCTCGACAAGCTCGAGACGATCCCGGGGTTTCGCACGGGGTTCACTGCCGACCAGTTCGCGATTCTCCTAGCCGAACACGGAGTGGTGCTCGGCGGCCAATCCGAACAGCTCGTTCCGGCGGATCGCAAGCTATACGCGCTCCGGGATGCCACCGGCACGGTCCCGGCCATTCCGCTCATCGCTTCATCGATCATGTCGAAGAAGCTTGCGGAAGACCTCGATGGTCTCGTCCTCGATGTGAAATTCGGTCGCGGTGCCTTCATGGAAGACATCGATGATGCCCGTCGCCTAGCTGAGACGATGGTTGAGATCGGCGATCTGCGGGGCACACGTGTCGTCGCGCTGCTCACCGATATGAGCCAACCGCTCGGCCGGGAGGTAGGGAACGCATCTGAAATACGTGAGTCCATCGACACGTTGCGCGGTGAGGGGCCGGATGACATCACCGAACTCACCTACGCACTCGGGGCCGAAATGCTGATCATGGGCGAAGTGGCCACCAGCGTCGAGGAAGCCCATGGGCTGCTGGAGCAGGCCGTCTCGTCCGGTTCGGCGATGGCGAAGTTCGCCGAGATCGTCACCGCGCAGGGTGGCGACGCGAGCGTTCTCGAAGCGCCGGATACCCTCCCCACGGCATTCAATACCGACATTGTCACTGCTCCCCAGTCTGGATGGATCAGCCGCTGCGACGCTCTGTCGATTGGTGTTGGCGCGATGCGTCTAGGCGCAGGCCGTGAACGCAAGGAAGACACCATCGATCCGGCTGTTGGCGTGACAGTCGAGGCCAAGGTTGGAGATAGGGTCAATGAAGGCGATGTCCTCGGCCACATCCACTGGAATGACGCATACGCACGCGGCGTAGCGACACCTTTGATCACGTCGGCGTGGGAAATCTCGGACTCCCCCGTTGACGCACCGGCCCTCATCGTCGAACGAATAGGGAGCTAGCAAGTGACCTACGAAGCCCTGCAGGCCACGGCCGCCGAGATCAGAGCCCTGAGTGGGCGCGACGAGCACAGAGTTGTTGCAGTCCTGGGATCCGGATTGAGTGGTTACGCCGACCACTTGCCCGGTGCGGTCGCGATTCCCTACTCCGAACTGCCCGGCTTCCCGGTGCCAAAGGTGGCCGGACATGCCGGCACCGCCTACTCCGTCGAACTGCGCGGGGTTCCGATACTGATTCTGGCCGGGAGAGCCCACTTCTATGAGGGGTACGGTCTCGACCA
>JBLYYS010000013.1:0-15560 GCA_048550235.1 Acidimicrobiia bacterium
AGGCCGACGCTGGTCACACTGTCGGAGGTCAAGGTGTGGTGGATTACGACCACCTCGCCGTTTCCCCATTCGATCTCGAGGGCATCCGCTGCTCCATCGGGAAGGTGGTTGCGTGCCCAACCGAGATGCCTGTCAACCGGGTCCCAGCCGAGCCACACATCGAGGTCCGGAGAACCGATGTAGTCACGGACCGCCTCACCGTTGAACCTCAGCAAGGCCGTGAGCCTCGGCCCGACCTCCCAGAACGGCTGGCCGGCGAGTCGCGCAGACTCGACTACAAAGAGATCCGTGCGGAGATCAACCAGTGCCGCCACGCGATCTTGCTTCGGACTCACGAGGTCATCTTCAAGGATCGCTTCGAGTTGATCTAGACCCAGGTCATCCAGCCCCGCTGGAGGATGCTGGTCTCGGCCGATAACCACCTCCGCCCACCAGTCCGTTGGTACCCCGGCTCGCTCGCCATCCCAATTGGAGAGGAAGACGAAGTACTCACCTGCTTCGACCGTGATCCCGTCACCCAAGATGACTTCTCCGTCGCTGGGCAGCGGCGGTATCCGCTCTGATCCGAGCAGGTCCGGCAGGGAATCCGTTTCCCATAGGGTCTCCCGCACCGAGAAACTCATGGACCGCAAACAACTATCCCAGCCATCTACGTCGATCCACTCCGAACCGGACGTCTCGACCCGGGCCACAACGCCGACCTCCTCGAGCAGGCCATCGAGGCCGACAACGCTCACATCTGCCTCCGAGGACAACAGGTCAACTGCACCATTCCGAACTTCGGTCACATTGCAGCGGAAGTCGACCGATAGGAACCATCCCGCGACGACGCCGACAATGACCACACCAACTCCGGCGATCAGCCATTGACGTACTCCTCTCAATCTCACTTCGGGACCCCCCACCCTCCGCCGCCGGGCGTCCTCACCAGAAGCCGATCTCCTGATTCCACCTCGAACGTCGACTTGCCGGGTACTCGTTCTGGTTTGCCGCCCCTTCGGATCACCCAATCTTCGCCCGTCGATCCGGGCCTACCTCCTGCCAGCCCCCAAGGCGTCACACGGCGCCGCTCACCCATCAACGAGACCGTCGCCGGAGCCAGGAACTCGATCTCACGCTCGATCCCTTCCCCGCCTGCAAACTCGCCTGCTCCGCCACTGCCGCGTCGCAACCCGTAGCGAACCACACGAAACGGGTAGTGGCTCTCTAGCGACTCGAGTGGGGTGTTCTTGGTGTTGGTCATGCCGGTGTGAATGCCGGACTGACCGGCTCGACCCGGCCGTCCTCCCTGTCCACCGGCGAGCGTCTCGTAGTAGGCGAATTCATCAGATCCGATCAACACGTTGTTCATCGTGCCCTGTGAGGCCGCAGGCACCCTATCCGGTGCGGCCTTGGCAAGGGCACCCAGTAAGACATCTGCAATCCGCTGACTGGTCTCGACGTTTCCAGCCGCCACCGCGGCCGGCGCTAGGGCAGCGACCAACGACCCAGGCCGGGCGGTGAGCTTCAACGGCCGATAGCAGCCCCCGTTCGCCGGTATCGAGGGGTCGGTTGCCACCCGAACTGCGTAGTAGAGGCATGATCGGGTGACCGCCTCGACCGCGTTGATGTTTCCTTCGATTTGAGGATGGGTATCTGAGAAATCGGCGTGTAGTCGGTCTCCGTCGATTCCGATGGTGACCCTGATCGGGAGATCGGCTTCGCCCCACTCCATCACATCGGCGAACGAGTAGACACCATCGGGCAACGCCTCCAGGGCTGCCCGCATGCGACGCTCCCCATAGTCCAATAAGGCTTCAGTCAAGCGCGCGTAGGTCGCCGGGCCCTCAGCCTCAATCGCCGCCACAATCCGAGAGGCGCCCACCTCGTTCGCACCCAACTGCGCAGAAAGATCGCCCATCCGTTCCGCCGGAGTTCTGGTGGCCTCGATGAACGGCTCAACGAACTCGGAAACCCACCGGCCGCCCCGGACAGCCACAGTCGGTGGAACCCGATGACCTTCCTGATCCACATGGATGGCGTGGGCGGGCATCGAACCGGGCGCCTCGCCGCCAACGTCGGCGTGATGGGCACGGTTTGCCACCCAGCCGGCGATGGATCCTCCGAAGAAAACCGGCCGAACCAGAGTCAAATCGTTCAGGTGTGTGCCACCGAAGAAGGGATCGTTGACCGCATATTGAGTGTCCGGTTCAACGTTGTCACCAAAGCGTTCGAGTACGGCCGCCACGGAAGCCGGCATCGAGCCGAGATGAACGGGAATGTGCTCTGCCTGCGCGAGCATCTCGCCCGAAGCGACGAACACTGCAGCCGAACAATCTGCTCTCTCCTTGATATTCGGCGAGTAAGAAGTCCTTCGAAGAACCGATCCCATCTCGTCGGCAATCGATGCGAACTGGTTTCTCGCAACCTCGAGAGCAATCGGGCTGATCGAGGTCACCACGACACCTCCAGCGCTCCGGTCTCTGCAACGACCGCCCGCTCACCACGGTTCAGATACGTGGTCGCCTGACCTTCCTCGATGATCGCCGGCCCGACGACTTCCGCTCCCACCACCAAACCTTCCCGCCGCCAGACGGACGCATTCACAACCCCGCCGCTTGTCATGACCTGCCTGTGGCCCTTCGCTGCCGGACCCGACGGAACGAGCGCTGGAAGAGCGTCCCATGTCATTGCCGGTGAACCGACAGCCTCGGCGCGAACGGTGACGATCTCCACGGGATCCTGTGGACGGGCGAACCCGTTCATCACCTGATGAGCTTGGTGGAACCGATTCGTCAGGTCGTCCCAATCCATATCGATCGAGTACGGCACAGACGACTCGTGGGCCTGGCCCAGATACCGCATATCCAGGACACAGGCGATGGAATCCGCCTCCGCACCCGTCTGCGCCTTGTACTGCTTGCCCGCCCGCCGAGTGACCTTTGAAACGATTCCGGCCAGTTTGTCGCCCTCCCTGAGCAGGACGCTGAGTGCCACATCGTGGCGTGGTGGACTCAGAAGGAGCCCGAAGGCTGAGAACACACCGGCAAATGGGGGCACCACTACCGACGCCATTTCGAGCTTGCGTGCGAGAGCCGTCGCATGCAAGCCGCCGGCGCCGCCAAAAGCCACCAGGGCCGCATCGCGCGGATCGGCTCCTTGCTCAACCGACACCGTCCGAATGGCCCGCGCCATATGGGCCTCAACGATTTCGATCATTCCGAGCGCCATCTCAGTGTGATCGAGGTCCAGCTGATCTCCCAGCCCGGCAAGTGCGGCCACTGCCAACTCGTGACGCAGCGGGACCGAGCCGGCCAGGAGAACCTCGGAGCCGATGCGACCCAGCGCCAGGTTGGCGTCGGTGACCGCCGGCTCCAGACCCCCACGGTCATAGCAAGCCGGGCCAGGGATGGCTCCAGAGCTGCGCGGACCCACCCGCAGCGCACTGCCTGCATCGACCCAACCAACGCTGCCTCCTCCCGCCCCGATTGTGTGAACCGCCACCGAAGGGAGCCGGCATGGATAGCCGTCAATCGCCCTTTCATATGAGACCTCCGGGCGACCTCGCTCGATCCGGCAGACATCCGTGGAGGTACCCCCCATGTCGAATGAGACCAGTCGCTCGTAGCCCATCTGGCGGCCGAGCGCCGCCGAAGCAACCACTCCCCCAGCGGGCCCAGACAAAAGGGCAGCGGCCGGGAGCCGACCGGCAGATGAGATGTCCATCAATCCACCAGACGACCTCATGACCAGCACATCGCCGGGTAGGCGCTTGGATTTCGCCCGCACAACCAATCGTTTGAGATACGAGGCCATCACCGGTTTGAGGTAAGCGTTGAGGACCGTCGTCGAGGTCCGTTCGAACTCCCGCAATTCACCAACGACCTCGCTGCTGATTGAGATAGGAACGCCCGGAAGACGGCGGGCGAGGGCGTCCCGCACCGACCGTTCGTGCTCTGGATTCGCAAACCCGTACAGAAGCGAGACCGCCACCGACTCCGGGTCCGACCGGGCAACCGCTTCCGCCAACTCCTCCAGATCAGACGGCTCAACCGTGAATACGCCGTCGAGACTCGAGCGCTCTCGAGCCCCGAATCGGTGCTCAGGCTGAACGAGGGCCGGCGGACGATCCGAAAAGCTGTCGTAGAGAGACGGCCGATCCTGCCTCCCAATCTCGATGACGTCGACGAATCCATCGGTTGCCACCAGGGCAGTCCTGGCCCCCTTGCGTTCCAGAAGCGCATTCGTGGCTACCGTCGTCCCGTGCAGAAGCGAGTCGACGGTTCTGCCACCGGTGACCTCTTCGGCTCCGGCAACAACTCCTTCTGACTGGTCCTCCGTCGAGGAAGTCTTGCCAACGTGGAGCATCGAACCATCCCACCAGGCAAGATCTGTGAATGTCCCTCCGACGTCGACACCAAGGGTCATGACGGCTCACTACGATGAGTCGGGTCGGAAGGACCAAAGAGCATGCCGGTACGCATCGAGAACACGCCCAATCCCAACGCCCTGAAGTTCACCGTCGGAGTAGATGTGGGCGGCCCAAAAACGTTCGTGCCCACCCAGGAGACCGATGACCCTATGGCCAATGCGCTGTTCCAAGTCGAAGGCGTGACCAGTGTCTTCATGACCGCCAATTTCGTTACGTTGACCAAGGCTCCCGAATACGATTGGGGAGCAATAGCTCCCGCCGCTCAGGCGATCCTAGAGGACACGTACGGCGGCTAGCGCTCGGGAGTCGTTCGCTCTCCATCGGACGTGAGCCAGATCGCTGCTTCCCTCGACAAACCGCCACTGCTCTGAACCAGCAGCTCGATCCGCCACCTGTCTCCCATCCTGCCCCCGGAGACGATCGCACCCGTGCCCCATGGGGCGACCCCTTCCAGAGCCGCGGCCGCCACAACCGGTGGAATCTGAGTGGCCTCAACCAGCGGAACGGTCACCGGGAGGTCCGCATGGACAATCGGGGAAGGCAAATCTGCGATCGAGACGTCGCCACCGGCGAACCTGACGAAAACCTCGACTCCTTCCTCGGCAAGCCGAGTGGTCTCGGTGCCGGTTGTATGCAGTAGCTGCATCCGTATCGAGACCCGGAAAAGGCCGTCTCCCAGATCGTCGATCGATTCGACAACATCCCACTCCACATACGCCCACGAGTCGTCACCGGCTGCCACCCATTCCCGCAGGTAACGCCGGGCGGCAGCGGCAACGGCGTGGTCGACATCGATCGGAGGAAGTGCAGCCATGAGATCGGCTTCCGAGTACAAGACGGAGGCGGCAGTAGTCACCGTGGCTTCGACGGGCTCTACAACCGGAGCCAGAACGGTGGTCGGAGCAGCTATCGCCGTCCCAGGCTTCCAGACGATTCGCGCCATGACCGCCGCAATAGCAGCGACCACGAGCAGTCCGGCGGCCAGGTACATCCACTTACCCCGGTCGACCTTGTTGGTGGCAATAGTGAGCTGACTCCAGGGAATGTGCTCGTAGATTTCAGTCTCGCGGTCCGGCACTTCTTCGCGCATGATCGCCTCCGGGAAGGGCGGGAACACCTCGAACGTACGACACGGCTGCCTCAGCATCAAGGGGTTCGTTTCCGATCGAACCGTCATTGTTCGGGAACCAGAAACAGGTCGACTATCGTTGGTCTGCCGATGGCACGAAATCCAGATCCCAAACCAGGGCGGTGGATCCTCCCGCTGATCATTGTCGGAATGGTCGGATTCACCTACCTGTTCACCAATAGCATCGATACAGTCCCCGAGGTCCCGGACAATGAGGCCACGGCTTCTACGTCGACGACCTCGACCACCGAGCCGGATGGCGAAACACCCACCGAGACGACTCAGCCGGTGGTCATCAGCCCGGAGATCCAGGCCTACATCGCCGGCCTAGACAACTTCGAGTTGTCGATGGCCGACCTCGGTGCCCGGATGAACGCGGCCAACACCGCTTGGGACGACCGATCCGCCGGCTACACGGATACCAAGGACGCACTCACAGCTCTGATCGCGGAAGCGACCACTTTCGCCGATGAGGTTTCGGCCGCCACGCCGCCGGCCGGCGAGGCTGAGCTAGCGCTAGAACACGAGAAAGTCATCTCTGCTGCTGCCGCCGCCAAGACCGCCGCTGAGAACGTATACGACGGCCTCGTCAACAGCGAAGGATCCGCCGAACGCATCGCCGCCCTGGCTTCGTTCAACACCGCAGCCGCCGACTTCAGCTCCGCAATCGCCGCGGCGAAGACGGTGGCAGGAATCTAGCGACTAGCGCGGATAGTCCCCCCTTGGGGGGAAAGTACCGCAGCGGCTCCTGCCGCTGGGGTAGGGGGATTCTCGCAACCAGCCTCGAGCCTCAGCGATCTGAAGCGGTTACAGCTTTCCTTGCCTATGACCCATACCCCCGCCTATCGGCGGCGGTACCTTCCCTCAACATTGAGAGATCCGACCTTTCCCTCGGGTGAGTAGCGACGGATCTCTCAATGTTGACCCCTTGCAGGGGGACTATCTCCCGAGAGCTAATGGCCAAGGGCCAACGGCCAATCGCTCGACATCTGGGAGCCGAAGGCTCCTAGATGTCGTAATACATCGAGAACTCGTGCGGGTGCGGACGGAGCCGCAATGCGTCGACCTCATGTTCCTTCTTGTAGTCGATCCATGCTCTGATGAGGCTCTCGGTGAAGACGTCGCCTTGCAGCAGGAAGTCGTAATCGGCTTCCAGCGCGGCGAGAGCTTCTTCGAGACTGCCCGGCACCGAAGGCAGGTTCGCCAGTTCGGTCGGCGGCATGTCGTAGATGTCCTTGTCCACCGGCGGCGGCGGCTCGATCTGGTTCTGGATTCCGTCAAGTCCGGCCATCAACATGGCCGAGAAGGCCAGATAGGTGTTGGCAGCTGGATCCGGACAGCGGAACTCGAGACGCTTGGCTGCCGGCTTCTGCGAATACAACGGGATGCGCACGGCGGCCGACCGGTTCCGCTGGCTGTACACCAGGTTGACGGGAGCTTCGTAGCCTGGCACCAAGCGCCGGTAGGAGTTGGTGGTAGGGGCCGCGAACGCCAGGACCGCAGGTGCGTGCTTCAGCAGTCCTCCGATGTACCAGCGGGCCATATCTGAGAGGCCGGCGTAGCCATTCTCGTCGTAGAACAGCGGCACACCGTCCTTCCAGAGACTCTGATGGGTGTGCATACCGGACCCGTTGTCCATGAAGACGGGTTTCGGCATGAACGTAACCGTCTTCTCGTGGGCCCAGGCAACATTCTTGACGATGTACTTGAAAATCGTCACGTCGTCGGCTTGGCGCAGGAGCGTGGTGTATTTGATGTCGATCTCGGCCTGGCCGGCGGTGCCGACCTCGTGGTGGTGGAGTTCCACCTCGATCCCGACCTTCTTGAGTTCGAGCGACATCTCGGACCGTAGGTCCTGGAAGTGATCGGTGGGAGGAACGGGGAAGTACCCCTCCTTGTACCGAGGCTTGTAGGCGAGGTTCTTGCCGTCTTCCTCGGCGCCTGAGTTCCAGGCTCCCTCGACCGACTGCACCTCATGAAACGAGGAGTATTCGTTCTGCTGGAAACGAGCCGAGTCGAAGATGTAGAACTCGGCCTCCGGACCCCAGTACGAAGTATCGGCAATCCCGGTGCCCGTCAGGTATGCCTCGGCCTTGGCCGCTACGTAACGCGGATCGCGATCGTAGGGCTCGCCGGTGATCGGATCGTGCACATAGCAATAGAGCACCAGCGTCTTGTGAGTCATGAACGGATCCAGGAACGCTGTTGCCGGATCGGGCTTGAGGATCATGTCGGATTCCTGGATCTCCTGGAACCCACGAATCGATGAACCATCGAACCCGAACCCCTCGTCGAATCCGTCCTCATTGAGCTGGTCTGCGGGAATGGTGAAGTGCTGGACCTGGCCGGGCAGATCGCAGAAACGGAGGTCGATGAATTCGTACTCCTCAGCCGCGACCGCCTGAAGGATTTCTGATGGTGTCTTGCCCACTTGGGAATCTCCTCGAATGACGTTGTCTGCTGAGGAGCGTCTCACGAAGCCGTTTCCAGCGGATTGCCCGAGTGTGAATGTCGTGTTAACTCTCGGCGGTGCTCCCTCAGATAGCGCCTTTCACTATGGGCATTGACTTCGGAGCGGGGGTGCTCAGCCGATGAAACGGCGTATAGGTCGGGTATCGTTTCTTCTGGACCACAACTGATCGGAGCATGACGTGGAAAAGCAGGCAGAGTACGTACTGCGTACTGTCGAAGAGCGGGGTATCCGGTTCGTCCGCCTGTGGTTCACCGACGTCCAGGGTTTCCTCAAGTCGGTCTCCATCAGTCCTGCCGAACTCGAGACGGCTTTCGAGGAGGGCATGACCTTCGATGGGTCTTCGATCGACGGATACGCCCGGGTCCAGGAGGCCGACATGCTGGCCGTCCCCGACCCCGCCAGCTTTCAGATCCTGCCGTGGCGGCCCGATCAACAAGTCGCACGCATGTTCTGCGACATCGTCACTCCCGACGGCGAACCGTTCGATGGTGATCCCCGCTATGTGCTGCGTCGTAATCTTCAGCGAGCCGCCGATTTGGGGTACTCGTTCTACGTCGGACCGGAACTCGAGTATTTCTACTTCAAGGACTCCAAGGGCAAGCCTGAAGTGCTCGACCACGGCGGCTACTTCGATCTCACCCCACTCGATGTGGCCCAGGAGTACCGGCGGACCACCATCAACGCTCTTGAACAACTGGGTATCCCGGTGGAGTACTCGCACCACGAGGTAGCTCCGAGCCAGCACGAGATCGATCTTCGCTATACCGATGCTCTGACCATGGCCGACAATGTGATGACGTTCCGCCTGGCCGTCAAAGAGGTGGCCATCGAGCATGGCATCTACGCAACGTTCATGCCCAAACCGCTCGAGAACCATGACGGCTCCGGGTTCCACATGCACCTATCCCTCTTCGAGGGTGATCGGAACGCCTTCTATGAAGCCGGGGCCGACAACGGCCTATCCAAGGTGGCTGAAGGCTTCATTGCCGGGGTTCTGAGGCATGCACCGGAACTGACTGCCATCACCAACCAGTGGGTGAACTCATACAAACGCCTGGTGAAGGGATTCGAGGCACCGATCTACACGTTCTGGGCCCGCAACAACCAGTCTGCCCTGATTCGTGTCCCGACCGTCAAGCGCGGCAAAGCCTCCTCGACTCGTATCGAGTATCGGGCTCCCGACTCTGCCTGCAACCCGTACCTGGCGTTTTCTGTGCTGCTGGCCGCCGGGCTGACCGGTATTGAGAACAACTATGAACTCCCCGCGGAAGTCTCCAACAACATCTTCGAAATGACGACTGCCGAGCGGAAGGCAATGGGCGTCGGTCGGCTGCCTGCCACTCTCGATCACGCCCTAGATGCGATGGAGACCTCCGAACTGATGGCCGATGCTCTCGGAGAGCACGTCTTTTCGTGGTTCCTCAGGAACAAGCGGAAAGAGTGGGATCGCTTCCAGCACCACGTCTCCGAATTCGAGCTCGAAAGGTACCTGCCGATCCTGTGATCACCGTTGCCGTCTCAACCACCGGCGAAGCCGGCGCCCTCGAGGAAGTGATCGCGCTCGCCGGCGCGGTGGCGATACCTGCCGGCGATCAGACCACCTCTTCGGAGTGGGACGCAGCCATGATCGACCTGCGGTCGGACCCCCTTCAACAGCTGCGCGCTGCTAAGCGCGTTCACGAGGACTCCGGGTGTCCGGTCATCGTCGTCATCGCCTCTGCCCAGACGGCTTTGCTCAACTCCGAGAAGTGGATCGATGAATTCATCGTGGACCCCATCGACGCCCTGGAACTCCAGGCGAGGTTGAATCGACTGGCTGGACCGTCAGAGTCGGGCGAGTTGCTTGCATATAAGAGCCTCACACTCAACCTGGCTACCTACCAGGCGACGATCGACGGCACTCCCATTGACCTGACGTATATGGAGTATGAGCTGCTGCGCTACTTCATCGAACATCAAGGCCGGGTCTGGAGCAGAGAACAGCTGCTCCAGAATGTGTGGGGCTACGACTACTTCGGTGGAGCGCGCACGGTCGACGTCCACGTCCGGCGCCTCCGGGCCAAGCTCGGTGGCGAGCGCGCCAGTTGGATAACGACGGTCCGCTCGGTCGGCTACCGCTTCGGCTGAGCTGCTTCTGGCGTTAGGAAGCGCGCAGTTTTGGCGGGTTTCTCACGCCAGAACGTGATGGGGGCGTAACCTCCGGGCATGGAACCGCTGATCCGGACGGAAATCGACAAGCACTATTCCGAGTTGTACGACGAGTCGGCGCGGCTGACCGGCGACGCACTGAGCCAGATCGAGTTCATCCGGACGAGGGAGATCATCGAGCGCTACCTGCCTTCAACCCCAGTCGAAGTGCTGGACATCGGTGGAGGACCCGGTGTGTACTCGATCTGGCTATCAGAGCTCGGCCATCGTCCGACCCTGATTGATCCGGTCGCTCTTCACGTTGAACAGGCGCTCGAGGCTGGAGCGCCGAGGGCTACGGCCGGCGTTGCAGCCCACCTCGCCTTCGACGATGACAGCTTCGACGTAGCCCTGATGCTGGGTCCGCTCTATCACCTTCAGGAGCGCGCCGACAGGCTGGATGCTCTTCATGAGGCACGGCGAGTCCTCCGACCCGGTGGCCGGGTTTTTGCTGCCGGAATCACTAGATATGCCTCAGCCATCGACGGGTTCGAATCAGGATTCATCGATCACGAGGAGTTCGAGAAGATCGTGCATGTCGATCTTGACACCGGCAAACACTCAAACCACACAGGCGATCCCCGGTTCTTCACCACTGCCTATTTCCACCGTCCGGATGAACTAGTCGACGAACTCGAGTTGAGCGGATTCACAGATATGGAGATCCTCGCAGTAGAGGGAGTTTCGTGGGCAGCACGAGATCTGGATGAGCGCGTCGCCGATCCGGAGAAGCTCCGCGCGGTTCTAGACCTCCTCAGAAAGCTCGAGTCGGCTGCGTCGTTGCTCGGCGCCACACCACATTTCATCGCTATCGGACGCGCCTGACCGTGGCTCTCGATATCCGCTGCCCAGAGTGTGATGAGACCGAGGACCTGCGCGGATCGCGCGACGGCGAATCAATCCATCTGACATGCGGATCCTGCGGCCGGACTTGGGACCGCCCTGCGACGCCTCGTTGCGAGCAATGCGGAGGTGACGACCTGCAGGCCGTGGTCAAGGCGATCGTTGAACGATCACGGGGAACGCAGCTATCGATCGTCGGCAGCCAGACAGTCCACCTGTGCACCCAGTGTGACGCCGAGACCCTGGAGCGCTACCACCGCAACCGCCCTAACCCGCTGATGCCGGACCAGTTGCCGACGCTCGGCCCAGAACAAATGGACGACTAACCCCCGCTACCTTTGAGGCTTCTGGCGTTAGGAAACGCGCAATTCTGGCGGGTTTCTCACGCCAGAACGGGAAGGAGAGAGGGAGGAAGGGCCTAGCGGCCGACGGCGGAGAGAAACCCGACGTCCTCAGGGAGGGGGACGCGGACCTCTGTGCACGTTTCGGGGTCGATGAAGGAGAGACCGCCCTGCTCGGTCAAATCCGGCCGTGGATGTCGCTGGGCGATCAGCCAATCGCCGTCAACACTCCACAGAAGTGAGTCCATCGGGGGCAAGAACCTGCACTCCGAAGTATCAGTCTCATCGATGATGAGGATGCTCATGGGACCGTCATCAACGCTCCCGAAGAGGACCGCGGTAACGTCGCCGGTACTTGAAGACGCCACACCTTGCGGGATTCCGAAGGTGTCGGCAATGCCGAACTGGCCAACAGGCTGGAACGATGAATCTGCCAGATAGCCACCAGGGCTGTCGTCCGGTCCGAACGGTGAGTCCCACAGCACAAACTCACCCGTCGCGAGCCGGCCGACAAACCCATCATCGGTGGTGGCCAGCAATGTACCGGTTGCATCAAACAGCCCAACTAGCCATCCCGACGGAAACAGGGGCTCGTCGCCTCCATCGAGTTCGTAGGAGGCCACAACGAAGTACTCGTCGTCCCAGTAGAGGGGCCACGAGATCCCGGAGAACTCAGCGATAGTCACCGGCTCCACCGGCAGTCCGGGTTGCTCCACATCTCCGGTCTTCAGAAGCCAACGTTCGTCCCCATCGCTCTCTACCCAGGCAAGTTGTCCGGGTTCGGTGGCGTGCCACAAGAGGCCGGCGACTCCGGATCCGAGGAATGAATCGGAATCCGGGAACGGTCGGTGTGACTTGTTCAGGTTCCAGAACAGAGAGATGACGCCACCCATGAAGTCGTTGTCGATCGACTGGCCCCGGGTCATAGCCATCCTGGTTCCGCTGGCGTCCAATTGGGGGAACCCGGCCGGCAGTTCCGCCTCTTGCGGAGACGACAACTCCGACCGCCAGGTGGTCATCCGTTCCTGAGACAACGACGAGGCGAAATTGGCAAAGTAGAGGGTTCCTTCAAAACCTGGGACGAGTTCCTCCAGCGTCGGCAGGGCTTCGGATTCCACTTCGGGCGCCGTGGTCGTTGTTGAGAGAGGTGCTGCCGGTGCCGTCGTCGGAGTCGTTGCCTGTCGAGGGGGCAGTGTGGGAGTGGCTTCGCTGGGACCGGTCGACCCAATGGTGGTGGCGACGAGCAAACCGAGAGCGAACCCGCCGACGCCGATGACCGCCGGCAAGAGCCAGGGCGGCCGCGGCCGAGGCTCTACATCTGCGCCGACGTCGGCGATCCGTGGCTCACGGTTCATGTCGTTCACACCGTATAGACCCCCTACCCCAGCGGCGGTGCCGCTGCGGTACCTTCACCCTTTCAGGGGGACTATCCCAGTAGCGTTCGATCCTCACGCCCGTCTCGCTACGACAAGTGCGTCGATGGCAGTGAACGTTCCCTCTTCAGACTCGTAGGGGCGTTCGACCTTCTCGGCTTTGACAACGTCTAGATCACCGAGGTCCGCGGCCAGAGATTCCGGCGTATACAGGACCTCAGAGCTCTGCGGGCCGCCATAACCATGTTCAATGTTGGTCAGGTCGTGGCCGACGATCACGATGACCCCGCCCGGAGCAAGCGCGCTCGTCGCCCGCTCCAGAACCGTCCCGAAGAGATCCGGAGGAAGGTGCAAGTAGGCCAGAACGACCAGATCGAAGCCTCCCATCTCCGGAACGTACTCGCGCAGGTCGGCCGCCACCGTCGTGATGGACACTCCCTCGTGGGTAGCGAAGCTCTCCGCCCTTTCGAGCGCAACCGCGGAGAAGTCGACCGCGGTCACATCCCAGCCTTGCTTGGCAAGCCAGATTGCATTGCGGCCTTCACCGGCCGCCAGGTCGAGTGCCCGACCGGGCGAAAGGCCCGCGGTTTCTTGCACAACAAAACGGTTGGCATCGATGGTCCACAACCATTCGCGGTCCCGGTACCGGTCGTCCCAGGCATCTCTGTCCACTCTCAACCTCCCTATTCACCGTTCTGGCGTTAGAAACCCGACAGAATTGCGCGCTTCCTGACGCCAGAACGGACGATGTTGGATCAGACGAACTCGACGCCTTGCGCCAGAGGCAGGTCGTCGCCCCAGTTGATGGTCGTCGTTTGGCGGCGCATGTACGCCTTCCACGAGTCCGAGCCGGCTTCGCGTCCGCCGCCGGTCTCCTTCTCGCCACCGAAAGCACCGCCGATCTCCGCCCCGGAGGTTCCGATGTTGACGTTGGCAATGCCACAGTCGGAGCCCCGATGGGAAAGGAATTTCTCGGCGTTCTTGAGCGAGTCGGTGAAGATCGCCGACGAGAGCCCCTGCCGGACTCCGTTCTGTACCGCGATCCCCTCCTCGAGCGAGTCAACCTCGATCAGATACAGGAGAGGCGCAAACGTCTCCTCTTGAAGGATTGGCGCCTCCTTCGAGATCTTCACGATCGTCGGTTCGATGTAGTTGACACCGAGATCCTCGAGACGGTTGCCACCGGTGAGAATCTCACCGCCCTGTTGGGTGGCGAGATCAAGCGCCGTGAGCATGTTGTACACAGCGGCCTCGTTGACCAGAGGTCCCATCAGGATGCCGGGCTCTAGCGGGTCACCAATCGTGACCTGGCCGTAAACCTCAACCATCCGCTTGGCGACCACGTCGGCGACATCCCTGTGCACGATCATCCGTCGCAAGGAGGTGCAGCGCTGCCCGGCGGTACCTACCGCCGCGAACACCGCCGCACGTACTGCCAGTTCGATGTCCGCATCGTCCATCACGATGATGGCGTTGTTGCCGCCGAGTTCCAGGATCGAACGACCCATCCTCTTGGCGACTTCGGTTCCGACCTTGTATCCCATGTCGCACGATCCGGTAGCCGAGATCAGCGGCACTCGATGATCCTTCACCATCAGATCGCCGACGTCTGAACCCGAACCAATAGCCAGGTTGAAGACACCCTCGAAGCCGGTACCGGCCATGACGTCGTCGCAGATCTTGGTCACCGCAACGGCGGTCAGTGGTGTCTCACTCGACGGCTTCCAGATGTTCGTGTCGCCGCACACCGCTGCGATCAGCGAGTTCCACGACCAGACGGCGGTGGGGAAGTTGAACGAGGTGATGCTCCCGACGGGACCGAGCGGATGCCACTGCTCGTACATGCGGTGCAGCGGCCGCTCCGAAGCCATCGTCAACCCGTAGAGCTGACGGGAGAGGCCCACCGCGAAGTCGGCGATGTCGATCATCTCCTGGACTTCGCCCCCGCCTTCCGGAAGGATCTTGCCCATCTCGATCGTGACTAGGGCGCCGAGCGCGTCCTTCTTCTCTCGAAGGGCGTTGCCGATCTGGCGAACGTATTCACCGCGCTGAGGAGCCGGCAGCATCCGCCACCGTTCGAAAGTCTCGACCGAACTGGCGGCGACCTTCTCATAATCATCCCCGTTCGCCCGCACGATCGTGGCGATCGTCTCGCCCGTCGCCGGATTGATGCTCTTCAGCTCCGAACCATGGGTCTCGATCCACCCGCCCGCATAGGCGCCACTGTTGACCTCTTCGATGCCGAGTTCGGCGAGTACCTGCTGTACATCCATGTTGGAATCCTCTCTCACCGCGCGGCGATGGTTTCGATCTCGACCAGGAAGCCACCCGGCAATGCGCTCACCTCAACGGTGGAACGAGCCGGCGGCTGATCCGTGAAAGCTGCCCCGTATACCTCATTGACCTTCGGGAAGTCGGCCATGTTTGCCAGAAAGATCGTCGTCTTCACAATGTCACCGAAGCCGAGACCCACATCTCCAAGAATGGCTTCGACGTTGGTCATGATCTGTTTCGCCTGGGCGACTACATCATCTTCGACTCGTTCTCCGGTCGACGGCACGATGGCCACCTGGCCGGAAATGAAGACGAGTCCAGCAGCCTCGACTGCAACCGAATAGGGGCCGAGGGCCGAAGGGGCACTGGGGGTACTGAGTACTTGTTTGGACATGAGGCAAGGGTAACTGGTCGTGCGGTGTGTCATGACGGGGAGAGCAGGTAGTAGGTAGTAGGTAGTAGGCAGTAGGCAGTAGGCAGTAGGCAGTAGGCAGTAGGCAGTAGGCAGTAGGCAGTAGGCAGTAGGCAG
>JBLYYS010000014.1:0-2986 GCA_048550235.1 Acidimicrobiia bacterium
CGGGAGAGCACATATGCGAGCCGGGCGGTTGCGCTCGGCAATACGAGCCTCGCCCTGCGATCCATCGATCGATAGACCAAGTCAGCAAGGTGATCTGGAGAGATCACCTTGCCGGTCGTCGTCCAGGTTCCGGAGATTCCCGAACCACGATGTGCGGCCCTTTCCTCGATCCCGGTCTCGACAAACGACGGACAGATCATTGTCACCGTGACTCCGTCGTCGACCAGTTCGGCCCGCAGGCTCTCAAAGAATCCATGCAGCGCGTGCTTGGATGCCGCATACGCAGTTCGATAGAGAAGCGGACTGAATCCGGACACGCTGGACAGAACCCCAATGCGCCCGCCGACCGCAATCAGCCCGGGCAGCGCCGCCCGAGTGGTTGTGACGGCTGAACGCAAGTTCACGGCCAGCACTCTGTCGAAGGCCGCTGGAGGTGTCTCCGCAAAGGGTCCCAGTGAAGTAATACCGGCGCAATGGATGAGGACATCGATGTCGCCCAACTCGCTCACGACCCGGTCCGCAGTCTCGGCATCGGTGAGATCAACCGTCATCTGTTCGACTGCATCACCGAGTGCCGCCAGGCCGGCACCATCGATATCCAGGCCGACGACCCGGTAACCGGAACCAAGATACCGACGACAGACGGCTTGCCCGATTCCACCGGCCGCGCCGGTAACGACGGCGATCCTCGATTCAGCCACGATGCTCTAGGTAGGCGCGGAACGCCTCGAGTGAACTCATCGCCGGTGTGTAACCGAACTCCTCGATCAGCCGCCGGTTTGACAACACCGGGCGGTACCGGAGGAAGTCGACCTGTTCCGGCCCATACGGCGCCAACCGCAAACGATGCAGAATCGCCAGCGCACCTCGCACGAGTCCTGCCGGCACCTGTACATACCGTTTGGAGAGCTCGTCGGCGATCTCTCTCATAGTCACGGTCCCTGATCCGGCCAGGTTGAATATGCCCTCCCTCTCCTCCAGGGTCCCAATGGCGATCACCTCGACAACGTCAAGATCCCAGATGAATACAAACGGAGCGTCCGATCCGGAGATCCCAAGGACCACCGGCCACTCGAACAGCTTGGTGATCTGATTCGAGACGGAACGGCCGAGAACCGTACCGGGTCTCAGGACTAGCTGCCGTACCTCCGGATGCCCCATCCTGTGGTCTGCCAGCATCTCCTCGACGGCCCGCTTGTGGTCCGAGTAGGCAAACTCTGGGTTGCCCCGCAGGGGGTCACTCTCGTCGATCCAATCGGGATTGTCGGCGTAGTAGCCATAGGCTGCACCACTCGAAACAGCGGTCAGGTGTTCTACTCCGCCCAGCCGGCATGCCTCGAGAACGTTGGCCGTTCCCTCGACATCAACCGAATACAGAAACTCTCTTGTGTGCTCTGGGCGGGGGCTCACAACCGCGGCCAGGTGAATCACACGATCGATCTGATGCTCTACCACCAGGTCGCTCAGCATCGGGTCGCGCACGTCCAAGTCGTGGTGCACGACTCCGGGCTTCTCAATCCCTCTTCGCAGGTCGACAGACACAACCACTTCGGACTCATCGGACAACCGATCAACCACCTGGGCACCGATGAATCCGGCCCCGCCGGTAACCAGAACCCGGCTCATACGCTTTCGGGCACGGGCGCCGGACGCCGGCCCCACCAGGTTGAAACCGTTAGGCCCGAGATCAGATGCCAGACTCCCCACCAGGCAGCAACGATGGCCATACCACCGAGCCCGTTGAAGAACGAGAAGATCAGAATCAGACCCAGCGCGGAGTTCTGAATCCCGACCTCGATGCCGATAGCGCGGGCGTCGTAGACAGGCGACTTGAGGCCACGGGCGGTCCAGTAGCCGAGCAGCATGGCGAATCCATTGTGGAGGAATACGGCAATGGCCACCGCTCCGACGTGGTCGAGGAAATGCTGCCAGTTGGCTGCCAGGGCTCCGACGATGAACAGCCCAAAGGCTGCCAGCGAGAAGATCTTCATGGGTCTGCGCAAACGGTCGGCGAGGGCCGGGCGGCGGGCCGCCACCCACATCCCCGCTACCAGTGGAATGCCCAGGATCAGCAGAATCGTCACAAGCAAGTCGATCGGATCGAGATCCACAGACGTCAAGATGGCAGCAGTGCCCTCATCGAGATTGCCCCAGAAGGCCAGATTCAACGGGGTCATGATGATCGCTAGTGCCGTCGACACGGCCGTCATGCTCACGCTCAAAGCCGCATTTGCCTTGGCGTGGTGTGCCAGGAAGTTGGAGAAGTTCCCGCCGGGACAGGCTGCCACCAGGATCATGCCCAAGGCCAGGGAGGGTGCGGGGTCGATGATTCTGGTCAATAGGAACGTGAAGGCCGGCAGGAGCAGAAACTGAGCACCGAGGCCGATCAGCGGTCCGCGTGGATCTCGCACCACTCGCCGGAAATCATCCGCCCGAATATCGAGCGCCACTCCGAACATGATCAGGCCGATGAGGATGTTCAGCAGGGTGAGCGTTGCCTCGTTGAAGTTGAGTTCGACCTGATCGAGTGGCGTCACGAGTCCTCCTAGCCGGACGGCTCTTGGTGCATGTCTTTGAATGAGCGAAGGGCCGGCGCCCACATGTGAGTCACAGGATCGACATCGACGTGGATTACCGATGGCAGGCCTGAGGCGAAACTCCGCTCGAGGGCAGGCGCCAGCTCGGCAACCTCGGAGACTCTCTCCCCATGGGCCCCCATCGAGCGGGCGAGATCATCGAATCGGATCTCGGAGAAATCGGCGTTGATGGTCTCGTCCTCACCGAGAGACTTCCTGACCAACGTCTTGAGGGGCTTGAGCGAGAACTGCTGATTCATCTTGACCATCCCCCACTGCCGATCCACGAATACGACGTAGATCACAGGCAGTTCATTGCGCACTGCCGTCTCGAGTTCCTGAGGATGGAAACCCATGGCGCCGTCCCCAATCAGACAACAAACGGGCCGATCAGGCAGGGCGATCTTCGC
>JBLYYS010000015.1:0-2930 GCA_048550235.1 Acidimicrobiia bacterium
CCGACGAGGGGGATCTCGGGTTCGATGGCATCTACTCCGTACACGACACCGTCCTGGACGGATCGGTGGCGGTCTCTTCGTGGTACTCGGATGGCATCCGGATCGTGGACCTTTCCGATCCTGAGCAGCCGATCGAAATCGGCTCATTCGTGCCACCACGATCGCGCGACCCGGTCGACTACTGGGTCGCTCCCAATGGGGCCACGGCCTTTCCGATGGTCTGGGGTGTCGACGTACTGGACGACCTGATCTACCTGAGTGATATGAACTCAGGACTCTGGATCGTCCGATTCAACGATGGCACCTCCACCGAGGACGAGCCCGGTCCCGCTCCCGGATGACGCGGTCCTTCGGTGGCTCGCCCCCCGGCCACCAGCCTTCCCAGCCGCGCTTCGGGTTGCAGGGTTCCCCCGGACCCCAAGTCCGGGGGAACCCCCACTCTCTCCCGTTCTGGCGTCAGAAACCCGTCAAAACTGGCGGCATTCTCACGCCAGAACGGGTGAATCGGTAGGTTTCTCCGCAGAGGACCGAGGAGGAGCGGGTGAAGCGGATCGGCGTACTGACATCGGGCGGCGATGCCCCGGGCATGAACGCCGGCATCCTGGCGGCGGTCAAGGTGGCGATGGCCAGAGGGGCCGAGGTTGTCGGTATCGAGCGAGGGTACGACGGTGTCATCGAAGGATCCTTCCGTCCGCTCACCCGGCACACGGCAGACGGGCTGGCACCAATCAGCGAAATCGAGCGGGCAGGCGGACGAGGCGGCACCATGCTCGGATCCAGTCGTTCCCCTCGCTTCCGTGAACCGGAGGGACGGGCTACCGCGGCCGACAAGCTGAAAGAGGCTGAGATCGAGGGCCTCATCGTGCTCGGAGGGAATGGCTCGTTGACCGGTGCTCACTTGCTGACCGTCGAAACCGGCTTCCCGGTCATCGGCATTCCTGCTTCGATCGACAACGACCTCGGCTGCACCTCCGATGCCATCGGAGTCGATTCCGCCCTGAACACCATCATCGATGCCTGCGACAAGATCTCGGACACGGCGCGTTCGCACCATCGAGCGTTCATCGTCGAAGTCATGGGGCGGGATTCCGGCTATCTGGCGATGGTCAGCGCGGTTGCATTGGCGGCAGATGCGGCCCTCCTGCCCGAGGAGAACTTGGGCGAAGCAGAGGTTGTAGACCGGGTGGAGGCCATCGTCCGTTCAGGAGCTCGACCCGACCGACAGAAGCCACGGATACTCATCATCAAGGCAGAAGGAGTGCCGGTACCCGCTACTCGACTGGTACGGGAGGTGAACGAACGTCTCGTCGACTTGGATGTAGACCTGCGGGCAACGGTGCTCGGGCACATCGTTCGCGGTGGGAACCCGACCGCTCACGACAGGCTGCTGGCCGGACGTTTCGCCTTTGCCGCCGTCGGCTCACTGATAGCAGGCGCGACCGATGTGATGACGGCCTGGCGGCCGGCGGTCGACGGCGGTATCGAGACGGCCGATTCGTCTGTTCGTCTGTTCCCTCTGGACGAGATGCTGACAGAGACCGCCCACCTACTCGACGGCTCGAGCCCCGTCACCCAGGCGCGGCTGGCACGCATGCGCGCCGCCCAGGGGGTCCTGGGGCTCTAGGGGCTGCCAGGATTACCCTTCACACATGCTCGATCGGGTTCAACCGCGACAGATCGGCTACGCAGCCTTGATCGCAGGCCTATTGATTGCCGCCTTCTTGGTCAATCGAGATCCGAGTGGGCCACCGGTCGATCCAGCACTCCTTGCCAAGACTTCCTGGCGGATAGTCTCTATCAACGAGAAGCCGGCCTCTGGCTGGATTCGCTTCGACGACTCTCAAGTGAGTTTCAGTTCCGGCCTCAACACCATCGGGTTTCAGTACGAGGTGGATGGCGATCGGCTGAGGAACGTCAATAGGGAACTGTTTTCGACTCTCGCGGGGTCTCTCAACCCGTATGTGGTCGCTCAGGAGAATCGACTGACTAGAGCCATGACCGGGCATATGACTATCGAGGGCACACAACTCACCATTGCGACCAAGTCGGATGTGGTAGTGGCAATCAGGAGTGGAGCGAGCGGCTAGGTCACTGAGTACGGACGATGCACCATTGGTAGTGCTGCGATCTGTCTTCGCTGGGCATGACCGTCTCGAAGGACTCGATGATCGCCTGCCGGCCGAGCATCTCCTTCAACCGAGGGTCGGAACGAGTGGAGAAGAACCGCTTCGGGTCTGCCCAATCGTCTTCCTGAATCCCCTCGAAGTCGAACCCGCCCCACAAGCCGATCGCCAGCGGCGCGCCAGGCTCCAACACCCGGAGGAGTTCAGCCAAAACATGGTCAAAATCGGCATCGGGAACGTGTAGCAACGTGCTCATCGCCCAACCGCCTTCGAACTCACTGTCGGCCATGTCGAGGTTGTAGAAGTCCCCTACCCGAGCGTCGATTCCCCTCGATCTACACCGGGCGACGTTCTCGGGCGAGAGGTCCATGGCTAGAACCTCAAGTCCGGCGGACATCAATTCCTCTGCGTCTTGACCGGCTCCGGCACCGAACTCAACCAGCCGTGTTCTGCCCTCCTCGTTGAGCAACTCGACGAATCGGTTTCTCAGCTCGACTCGCTCATCGGGAAGGGTTCGCTGATTCCTGGCCGGCGCGTCCCAGTTGTACGACCGAACGAGGTCTGCTTTGAAGTCACTCTCAGGCACGCCCGCCAGCCTACCTCCGGCTTCTTGCGTGGCTCCAGCCCGCTGTCCGGTACTGAGCCACGCAAGAACGGGAAAGGGGTCGGGCCTCGGGGTCAGTCGGCCAGAGCGAAGTCGACGGCGGCCAACGCATGAAGGCGGGTGGTTGGGAAGAAGGGGCAGGGGACATCATCGAGTCCTACCAGTAGCTCTATCTCGGTGCACCCGGCGATGACGCCCGCGGC
>JBLYYS010000016.1:0-6140 GCA_048550235.1 Acidimicrobiia bacterium
ATCGTTTCGCCGATCACCGCGAAGATCAGCGGAGTGGAGATGGCGACGATGGTGGCGAGTGTGGCATCCATTAGTGCGCCTCCCCCGGCACTATCGGTTCAGGCGGACCTCCGATTTCTACCGCCAGCTTGTTGCGGCGCGCCTGCCATCCCTGGGCCAGTACTACGAAGAGAACCAGCGCGCCCTGCAACACACCGCCCACCGATGAATCGAGGCCGAGTTTGAGAGGCAGGAGGGTGCTGCCGACTGCGAGGACTGCGAACACGAAAGCGATGGGAGCAATCCATCTGGCCGCATAGCCCGCCAGCATTGCCACGAGGATGGCCAGAAATCCGTAGCCACCGGACGGTTGCGGTATCAGCTTGTGGTGGAAACCGGTTACCTGAATGGCACCGGCGAGACCGGCAAGCGCTCCACCGAGCCCGAAGGCGGCCAACATGTATCGTCCGGTTGGGACGCCAAGAATGAAGGCACTTCGCATGTTCGAACCGACGGCCTTGAGGCGCAGGCCGAACTGCGTCCCTCGCAGCAGGTAGTGGACGAGAATGACCGAGGCGACGGCAACAAACACTGCCACCAGAGAGACCCGATTCGCTCCAATCGTCGGAAGCCACGACTCACGCGGAAATGGATCGGTCCCGCTCGCCGAAGCGATGCCCTCACGCTGCCACGGCCCGAACACGAGATAGATCGCCAGACCTTGTGCCACGAAGAACAGCCCTAGGCCACCGAAGATCTCGTTGACCTTGCCGTAGGTACGTAGCAACCCGGCAAAGATCGCCCAGATCCCGCCTCCAACGAAGCCCGCCAATAGCGACACGATCACGATCACCCAGGTGGGACCCGACAATTCCCTGGCGACGAGTGAGGCCGCGATGGCACCGGCGACGATTTGCCCTTCGACTCCGATATTCCAGAGCCCGGCGGCAAAGGTGATCAGCAGACCTGCGGCCGCCAGCAGCAGCGGAGCCCACACCATGAGGGTGTCACCGATCCGAGCAGTGTTGCCGAGAGAACCATCGATGATGATCCCGAGAGCTTCGAACGGATTCGCACCGGCCGCCAGCAGCAGCAGGATGCCGACGACGACTGCCAGGCCTACGGCGATCACTCCGGTCTTCATCCGGGTCCAGAGATCAATCATGAGGCCACCTTTCCACCGATCAGGAACCCCAGTTCCTCAACATTGGAAACCCTTGCGTCGACCTCGGCCAGAACCTCACCAGAGAAGAAGACGAGGATTCGATCGCTGTACTCGAGTAGTTCGTCGAGATCTGCCGATGCAAACACGATCGCAGTACCGTCGTTCCTTCGTTCCAGGAGTTTCTCCCATACCCAGGCAGCCGATTCGATGTCGAGTCCTCTGGTGGGGTGCTCCATGAGCAACACCTCGAGATTGTCCTGCAGCATCGCCAGGAGAAGCCGTTGCATATTGCCGCCGGAAAGCGACTCGGCGGTCGACTCAGGAGTTCCCTTGACGGAGAATTCGGCAATACCCTCCCTGGCGACTTCCGTGGCGGCGTCCCAATCGATGAGGAAGTCATCGCTGCGCTCGGCGAGCACGAAGTGCTCAGTCAGAGTCAGGCCTTGAACCAGGCCCTCCTCGAGCCTGCCGGCCGGCAGGAACTGCACTCCGGAGTCGAGGAACTTGCGGTACCTCGATTTCGATAGGTCCTTGCCGTGCACCGCAATCGAGCCCGACTGTGGTGGATTCAACCCGGACAGGGCGTCGAGAACGATGCGCTGGCCGCTCCCGCTCAAGCCTGCGAATCCGATGACCTCGCCTTCCGCAACTTCGAGATTGAACCCTTTCACGGTTACCAGCCGGTCCTGCACAGTCAGGTCGGATACCTGCAGGCGCGGCTCGCCGAGTGACACAACGGGACGCTCACCGATCTCCACCTCGCCGCCGAACATGAGTTCAACCAATTCCGAAGTAGGACAGGGCAACTCGCGTTTGCCGACCACAGCACCGGAGCGGATGACGGTAACGCGCTCGCATAGCTCTTCGACCTCCTCCAGCTTGTGCGAGACGAACACCACGCTCATGCCCTCAGCAGCCAGATCGCGGATCGTCGCGAACAGCTTGATCCGCTGAGGAGCCGAGATGCCGGTGGTCGGTTCATCGAGGATGAGCACACGAGCACCCAACCAGAGGAGGCGGAGTATCTCGAGTTGTTGGCGCTCGCCGACCGTCAACCGCCTGGTGGGCATATCAGGATCGAATGAGAATCCAAAACGTTCGGCCAGCGTGGAAAGCTCCGCGGCAGCACTCTTGCGATCGATCCGTTCAGAACCAGGACTCCCGATCAGGAAGTTGTCGAGCACCGTGTACGGAAGGAAAACGAGTGGATCCTGGTGCAGCATGCCGATTCCGTGGATCATGGCGTCGGCCGGAGAACCAAGTTCGACCGACGTACCGTCGACGATGATGTCGCCGGAGGTCTTCTGATGGAATCCCGACAGGACCTTCATCAGGGTCGACTTGCCGGCTCCATTCTCACCCAGGAGCCCGTGCAATTCTCCAGATTCAACCGAGAGGCTCACTCCGTTGTTCGCTCGGACCGGACCAAAATGCTTGTGGATATCGCGCAGCTCAAAGCCCATGGGCGGAGACTAATGGGTGCCGTCGGTGGACCGACGCTTGGGAGGGGTTTTACTTGGGACGGCCTTTAGCCGTTGGCCGTTTGCCCTTCAGATGCCAGCCAAATGGGCCGCAAAGGAGGAAGGGAGAGGATTCCTCCTCTCCCTTCTCACAATCGTCGGTTGTGGTTCTTGCCTAGCCGGCTTCTCCGGTGATGCCGTCCAGCAGGCTTTCGGTGTACCAAATCTGGAAGTCGGTGGCTTCCTCGCCATCCTCCAGCCAGACCGTGCCGTCCTGATAGTTCAGCGGTCCGGTAAACAGGTTGATATCCCCGCTCGCCAATCCGTCGATGAACTCGGCCAGATTGGAGGCCGCATCATCCGAGAGTCCGTCACCGTCCAACCATCCAACCGCAGTCTTCGTGTTGTCAGTGATGTTGTCCCAATCGGGTCCATTCCACTCCCAGGTGGACTCGAACTCATCGTTGACGACCGAGTTGACCACCTTGAGATAGGCGGGACCCCAGTTGAAGTACGGAGTGCCCAGACAGATGTCGGGCGCCTCGGCACAGGCGTCTTCAAAGTCATAGGGCACTGCCCAAACGGCTTCACCTTCGCTGGCACGTTTCCCTGCCTCCACCAACGCTTCGGTCGTATCAATGCCGCTGATCAGTACGTCGGCCCCCGAGTCGAGGAACTCGTTGGCGACCTGCGTCGGATCGAGCGTCACACCCGGGATGTTGAACCAGAAGCCGATCCATGTCACCGTGAAGTCGAGGGGCTCCGATCCACCGGCATACTCCTCGTGACAATAAGAGGCGCCGAGGTAGGCCGAGTTGACCAGTCGACGAGTCTCATCGTTGAGGAGCGGTCCGACGTAACCGATCGAACCGGTCTTTGTGGTCAGACCTGCCGCGCATCCGGCAATCATCTTGCCGAATTCCATCTTCCCCATGACATTGCCGAGATTGTCCAGTCCGGCAAACGACTTGCCGTCCTCCCACGCGCTGTCGCCGGAAGACCAGATCATCGGAACGTCGGGATTCTGCTCGGCGGCGACCAGAATGCCGTCCTTCATGTCGTCTGAAGTCGCGAAGACGAGCTGCGCACCTTCGGCAATCATGTCGGCCGCGACCTGATCCACAGTCTTCTCGGGCAGATCCGCCGGGTTGACCTTGTCAAGCACGATCATTTCCGCGCCCGTCTGCTCAACCACGTACTGGCCGGCCTCGTAATGAGCCTGGCTCCATCCGCGGTCGTTCTGAGGCCCGACCAGGATCATCCCGAACTTGAATCCCTCGGCGTCGACGGGTTCGTCACCTCCGCCGCACGCAGCGGCGAGCATGGCGAACACCACGAATACCAAGAGGACTCGGGATACCTTTGTTTTGGCCATTCCCTTCCTCTCCTTGTTGCTCGAGAGCCGGCAATCCGGCGACTGGATTCTCCGCCGTTGCCCGCCCCTCACACTAGGGACCATCGTCACAACCTGGAAACCGAGTGATCGCTACAGTCCCTGTTCGGTTCTCATGCGGATTTACCAGAACCTCATTCGCTCTTGGGGAAAGAGACGATCGTTTGCCTGGATTGGCAGACATGTCGTCGAGCCTCTGGATCGTTTCGGACGCGGTCGGAAGCGCACACTGACCACTGCCGGAACGGATTTCCCGCTGTGCTATCTCACCACCACCGGCCGTCGGTCCGGCAAGGATCGTGTTGTTCCGCTTCTATTTGCCGGGAGCGAAGAAACTCCGATTGTCACCGGGACCAACTTTGGCGGGGACCACCACCCTGCCTGGGCGCTGAACCTCCAGGCCAATCCGAGGGGTCGGTTGCAGATCGGCGATCGCGAACGCCCCGTGAGAGCCCGATTACTCACCGAAGAGGAACGTCAAGAGGTCTGGCCGGATCTCGTCCGAATCTGGCCTGGATACGACGGGTACATCAAGCGATCCGGAAGATTGCCACACACCTTCATCCTTGAAGCTGCGGAGACTGCTTGAAGTTGCCGGTGACCTACCGGTCAAGTAGCGAAGACCCTCAGCGCTGTCTCTATCTGGCGGGCGAAGGTGTCTCCATCCTCAAAGCCACGGAGGCGGTCGAGAATCTCAGTGAGCTCAACCTCCATGGCGGCATCGCCCGGCCGTTCGACGACCCGAACGAGAGCTGCATACCCTTCCGCCAAAGCTGATTCCACGTCGGATTGACCCTCATCTGCCGAGAGGCGCGCCGCCAGGAACTCGGCGATCGCCTCCTGATACCGCCCCAGCGCCAGCAGTACCGCGCCGACCATCCAATGTCCACGCCCGATCGCTACCGAACCTTTCTCGAGTTCAAATGCCAGGCGAACGTTGGTCCTGGCAGCATCCAGGGCTTCCACCAGATGTTGATGCTCGATCACAATGCCCGCTTCATCCCATCCCGGCCAGGCGTAGGAAGCGAGATTGAATGCGAGCGACTTCGCTTCGCTTCGCAGTTCATAGGGCGTATCTGAGTGGGCCGATAGCGCTATTCCGGCGAAGACACCAGCACGCGCTAGCGCCATCGCCTGATTGAGGTTCTTGACCTCCCAGTAGGCCTCATTGGCCAATGAGCGAATGAGGCCGAGGGCTTCTACCGGATCGGCATTGTCGACGACGTACTCGACTACTGCAGCGGTGTCTTTGGTCGCCAGCAGATCCCGGGCGCGATCGGTGAGTCCCTCCATAGCCGTCGAGGATAACGGCGGCGGTGCCGCCGCGCTCTGAGAACGATGAATAGCTGCAGAAAAGAGAACCCATCAGGCACCCCTCCGCGATACCGCGAGCTCTATTGTTGAAGAACACGGATCAGGAGCTACGACGGATGACCGACGCGAACACGCATTCGGAAGACCACGACAAAGCCTCGGGAAAGCTCAAAAAGAAGTACTACGAGGCGGAACTTCAGCGCCTACAGGTGGAACTCGTCAAAGTCCAGGAGTGGATCAAGCATGAGGGCCTCAAAGTTGTCGTTATCTTCGAGGGCAGGGATGCAGCCGGCAAGGGCGGAGTGATCAAGCGCATCACGGAACGCCTCAATCCCCGCGTTGCCCGCGTCGTCGCCCTCCCGGCGCCGACGGAGCGCGAGAAGACCCAGTGGTATTTCCAGCGCTACGTGCAACACTTGCCCGCGGCGGGTGAGATGGTCTTGCTGGACCGAAGTTGGTACAACCGGGCCGGTGTCGAGCGTGTGATGGGCTTCTGTACCGATGACGAGTACCGCGAATTCCTCCGTTCCTGTCCTGAGTTCGAGCGTATGCTCGTTCGCTCCGGAATCATCCTCATCAAGTACTGGTTCTCGGTCAGCGATGAGGAGCAGGAACGCCGTTTCCAGTCACGAATCGAGGATCGAACCAAGCGGTGGAAACTCAGTCCGATGGACCTCGAGTCAAGGCGGCGATGGATCGAGTACTCAAAGGCGAAAGATGAGATGTTCGCTCACACCGACATCAAGCAAGCTCCCTGGTTTTCCGTCAATTCAGACGACAAGAAGCGCGCTCGACTCAACTGCATCAGCCACCTGCTCGATACGATCCC
>JBLYYS010000017.1:0-4818 GCA_048550235.1 Acidimicrobiia bacterium
ACACCGACATCAAGCAAGCTCCCTGGTTTTCCGTCAATTCAGACGACAAGAAGCGCGCTCGACTCAACTGCATCAGCCACCTGCTCGATACGATCCCGTATGAGGATCTGACGCCGGAGCAAATCGACCTGCCACCTCGCGACGACACCTTCTCCTACGTTCGCCCCCCAATGGACGATCAGACATTCGTGCCCGATCGGTACTAATCCAAGCCGTCAGTCTTCAGCTATCGGCCTTCAGCTTCAGCCGACGCCTCCGATGTCCACGGCGTAGGCGCGGTATACCAGGTCGGCACCTTTCTGCCGGTGCCGAGAAAGCCGACCGAGCAGTTCAAGCGTGACGTCGCGGACCTCATCCGCGGCGCGGTCGACGTCATCGAGTGGCATCGAGCCCAGCATCCGGATGATCTCCGCGATGCGCTCGTCCATCCCGTGATGCTCCTTCTTCATCAGAGCGACGAGATTCGACAAGCGGGGAGCCTGCCGGACAATGTCGGCCAGGAGCCCGTCGTCGGCCTCTACTGCCGCGGTATGGTCGGCGAGTGCTTCCCGCAACCGGTGAAGCTCACCGTCGACGTGCTCTCGCCAGGCTGTACCTCTACCGACGGGTGAGGCGATAGCAAACTCCAGACCGGCGGCTGCGTCCAGCAAGACGGCTCTCCGTCGACCTGCCTCGCTCAGAGCGTCATTGTCCCCCACGGTGCGCCTCCTCTCTCCGGCGGATACTGCTTCACCTCCAAAATGCCAGATGAAGGTGGTCGGAGTCCAGGGCCATTTGTCACCGAATTGGCATGACCAGTTCGGCGATCGACTCGTCCAGTAGCGATAGGGCCGCGGATGTCCGACTCCACGACTGCTCCAATGAGGTGCGAACGCCCTCAGATCTACCTGCATTCAGCTCATCGGGTATCGGGATTATTCGGTATGTCCCGCGCTCAACCTGGGTCGGCACGAACTCAAGACCTGCCACTGTGAAGCCGTCGGCAGTTTCCCGTATCTCTAGCAGAGCGATCACACCATCCTGGGTCGGCAGACTGAAGAACTGATTCGAGACCAGATTGCCAAGCCCGTACAACACGTACTTGTCGTTGATCACCTCAACCGCCTGAACAACATGCGCGTGATGCCCGATGATCACGTCAACGTCATCGGAAGCCAACAGGGTTTCGGCAATGCCACGCTGGTAGCTGTTCGGACGATGCTGGTACTCATTGCCCCAATGCAGGCTCACCGCAATGAACTCGGCACCCAGTGACCTCACTTCGGCTGCATCAGCCAGGATGCTGTCCTCATCGATGAGGTCGACGAGCCACGGCTGATCAGACGGAAGTCGGAATCCATTGAGCCCATAGGTATAGGACAGGTGGGCAATCTTGACCCCTTCAACCTCGTAGAACCACCACGAAGGATCGTCCTCGGCGTCGGTGGTGCCGGCATGACCGAGACCGGCCTTCTCGATCACATTCAGCGTGCTCAGCACTCCGGGAGTCCGTTTGTCGTAGGAATGGTTGGAAGCCGTCGAACAACCGTCGTAGCCAATGGAAACCACCGCCTCGGCTACCTCGTGGGGCGAATAGAAGACCGGGTAGGAGGAAAGAGATGAATTGTCGGCTGAGAGAGGGGTTTCGAGATGACAGATCCCCAAGTCGACCGACGAGATGATGGGCTCGATAGAGGCGAACATGGGAAGGAAGTCGTACCCACCATCGCCATCATTGCGCGCAGCTTGAGCCATCAACGGCGTGTGGGGCAGGATGTCCCCCGTGGCAGCCATCGTGAACGACCGGCGCGTGGGCACATCGGGTAGCTCGACTCGGCCGGCGGTCACAAGCAGAGCGGCGAGTGTAGCCCTGTCGATTGGCATTGAACCCCGACGGACTCCCGGCAAACCCGGCGGCGGTACTCCAAGTATTCCGGCCACTGCCGACACGGGGACCATCAAGGCCGAACAGACCCCGCCCAAGCAAGTGAGTCTGGTCGCCTTGCCCAGCACTCTGGACACGCCCAGTTCGACATCACGCCATGACGCCCGGGAGTTTGGACAGAACTTCTCGGGATCGGCCGCATCACATCCATCGAGATAACCGGCGGCAACCGCAGCTTCGATGTAGCGCTCCGTAGGGTGCCCGTCATCATCGATGAAGGTTCCACCTGGTCCCAGCTCGAGCGACGACACCGGAGAGGCCGTCACTCCAAGCACGGCGCCGATCGCGAGTATCAGAGGGAGAAGGGTTCGTCCGAAGTTCATCGAACACCACGATACCTCTGATCGGGCCAATGGATCGTGGCAAACTCTCCCCAAAGGGAAAGAGGGTCAATGCCGTACCGCACCATCATCGAACCGTTCCGTATCCACAGCACCCAACAGATCAACCTGCCGAGCGCAGAAGAGCGAGAGGATGCTCTGCTCCGAGCCGGTTTCAACCTCTTCGGGCTCCACGCCGACCAAGTGATCATCGACCTACTGACTGACTCGGGGACCGGAGCGATGTCGGCCAGGCAGTGGGCCGGGATGATGGTTGGGGACGAATCGTATGCGGGCAGTCGGTCCTTCTACCGGTTCCTCGAAACCGTCCAGGGGATAACGGGACTGAAGGAGATCATCCCCACCCACCAGGGCCGCGCAGCTGAACGGATCCTCTTCTCGGTGATGGTCAAGGAGGGTGATGTTGTGCCCAACAACACCCACTTCGACACGACCCGGGCCAACGTTGAGTACCAGGGAGCGGAGGCCCGCGATCTCGTCATTGCTGAGGGCCGCGATCCTGGGTCGGAGCATCCGTTCAAGGGGAACATGGACATCGCCGCCCTTGAAAGAACCATTTCAGAGGTCGGCGTTGAGCGTATCCCGATCGTGATGGTGACGGTGACGAACAACTCAGGCGGCGGGCAACCCGTTTCCATGGCCAACCTGCGCGAAGTGCGAGAGGTTTGTGATCGACATGGGATTCCCTTCTTCCTCGATGCATGTCGATTCGCAGAGAACTCGTGGTTCATCAAGCTCCGGGAACCCGGGTATGAGGACCACACGCCGAGGGAAATCGTCGCCGAGATGTTCGCACTGGCGGACGGATGCACGATGTCGGCCAAGAAAGATGGCCTAGCGAACATCGGCGGATTCCTCGCCATGAACGATCCGACCGTGGCTGCTGCCTGTCGGAATCTGCTCATCCTGACGGAGGGCTTCCCCACCTATGGCGGATTGGCCGGATACGACCTCGAAGCTATCTCTCGCGGCCTGGAGGAGGTACTGGACGAGGAGTATCTTCGCTACCGGATTCGCTCGACCGAGTACCTCGCCGAAAAGGTATCGGCGGCCGGCGTGCCGATCGTCCGCCCGGCCGGAGGCCACGCCGTCTATCTGGATGCCAAGGCCTTCCTCCCCCACGTACCGCCATCTGAATACCCAGCGCAAGCACTAGCCGTCGAGTTGTATCGCGACGGAGGGGTACGCGGGGTCGAGATCGGTTCGGTCATGTTCGGAACGGTGCACGAGGATGGCAGCGAGACACCCGCCACGATGGAACTGGTCCGACTGGCGATCCCCCGCCGCACCTATACACAGAGCCACATCGATTACGTGGGAGAAGTCGTGCTTTCGGTTGCCGAGCGTGCATCATCGATCGGCGGATACCGGATCGTTGAGCAAGCTCCATGGCTACGCCACTTCACCGCCAGGTTCGAACCGGTCTGATTCGCGGCATCGACAAACTCACGACTTAGACGACAACCCCATTACCCTGCTGACATGCCTGTTCGCGTCATGCTTGCCGACGACCACGCGCTCGTGCGCGGTGGCTTGCGCGCCCTCCTTGAAGCCGAGGAAGACATTGAAGTCGTCGGAGAGGCAGATACCGCCGCAGGAGCAGTTGAACTTGCCGGAGAGTTGCAGCCGGATCTGGTCGTCCTGGACGTGAACCTCCCCGATGGATCAGGCGTCAATGCCTGCCGGCAGATTCGTGACCAATGGAGCAATGTGCAGGTGGTGATGCTGACGGCCTTCGCCGATGAGCAGGCGTTCGTGGACGCGGTGACGGCCGGAGCGCTCGGGTTCGTTCTGAAACGAACAAAATCGTCCGACCTCATCTCGGCCGTTCGCAAAGCGGCAGCCGGGGAATCGTTGCTCGATTCGGAATTGAAGGACCGCATCTTCTCGCGGGCCCACGCCGGGCGGGACTCCGACCCACTGCTGGCCGATCTCTCACCACAGGAACGGAAGATCCTCTCCCGAATTGCGGACGGCAAGACAAATCGCGAGATTGCCGCCGAGATGTACCTGGCCCAAAAAACGGTCAAGAACTACGTCTCGAACCTGCTTCGCAAACTCCAGATGAACAATCGGGCGGAGGCCGCCGCGTACGCGGCCCGCCTCGATGCCCTTCGAGAGGCGAACGAGTAGACGCTGCTATTCGTTCTCGAGAGCTGAACCAATTCGATCGACGAAACCCTTCACACTGCTCTCGGCAAGACGATGCATGAGAACCTTGTCCAGGGCACGACCAAGAGCGCCCATTGGAGGATCGTATGTTCCCCGGAAGGCGAGCTGGGTCATTTCGGATCCGATTGCAGCCATCATCAAGCTGCCCTCCATCTTTGGGAACAAGGCTGTTGCCCCGGTTGCCTCCCAGATGATCGGGACGGTGGTCTCATCACCCGTCGCGGAAGGGTCACCCACCTGCATCCGGACCGACTTGGCAACCGAAACGGGACCGCTGCCCACCGAGATATTCGCCCGCAGATCCTCACCGTCGCGGTAGGCAGACTCGGCCCATGAATTGAAGGTCGAGAAGAACGACTTGAAGCGCGGCTCGACCACCCC
>JBLYYS010000018.1:0-2659 GCA_048550235.1 Acidimicrobiia bacterium
CCGCGGTTGTGTAGGTACCGGGCGGCAACGTATCCATCTCCGCCGTTGTTGCCGGGACCGGCGAGCACGATGACCCGAGACCCGTATCCGATCCCCATCTCTACAGCCGCCAGTGCTACACCAAGACCAGCCCGCTCCATGAGGGTCTCCACCGGTTCAGTAGATGCCTCGTCAAGCGCGGCAGATTGGGCAGCGGTGAGCACGGGCTTCATGGGCGGGGCACGGGGCTATGCACGCTGTTGATGATAGAGCCCGATGATGTGAGGGCGGGATGACGCGACCTTGGCGTGGATGTCCGGTGAGTGGGGACGGCCGCGCGCCTCAGTGCTCCCCGACCGCTATTGCCATCACCAGAGCTGTCGTGTCGGTGTGGGTGATCGTCACCATGACCTCGGATACTCCGAGTTGAGCGGCCCGGGCCTTCGCCGTTCCGTACAGATTCACCCGGGGCGCTCCCCCACCTGTGATCTCGACATCCTGCCAGCGGATGCGGCGCCATCCCGTTCCCATGCTCTTCATGACGGCCTCTTTGCCGGCGAACCGGGCAGCGTATCGACGAGCAGGATTGGCAAAACGGGATGCATAACCCCGTTCGTGCTCGGTGAAAATGCGCGCGGGAAACTGATCGTATTTGCCGAGCAGCCTCTCAACCCGATCGATTTCGGCCAGATCAACCCCGAGTCCGATGATGCGCATCGCCGCAGCATAGAGACAAGAGGACCTGTTCGTGTCAATGCGAGGTATCAAAAACAGGGGGCTCCATTGACAGAAAACACCCAGAGCGATGGCCCGAGTTCCGAAGGAACTCGAACCTGCCGCGCAGCGGCAGGCGGCTACTCGACCGTTACGGTTTTGGCCAGATTTCGGGGTTTGTCCACGTCCAGGTCGTGACTCTTGGCGAGCCAGTAGGCCAACAACTGCAACGGCACAACGGCCGTGACCGGACTGAGCAACTCAGGCGCCCAGGGTACGAAGATCACTTCGTCGGCCGCCGCTTCGCCGGCCTCGTCTCCTTCGGTGAGAACCAACACGATGGTGCCCTTGCGCGCTCGCATCTCCTCCATGTTCGAGAGCATCTTGCCTTTCACATGGCTGTTGGTAGCGACGCCGACCACCACGACTCCCTCCTCAATCAATGCGATCGGGCCATGTTTCATCTCGCCGGCCGGATACCCCTCGGCCCGCACATAGGCGATCTCTTTGAGTTTGAGCGCACCTTCCATCGCAACCGGAAAAGCAGCGCTCCGGCCCAGGAAGAAGAAGTCGCGCACATCGGCCCATTGCTCGGCCATGGCGCGAATATCGTCCGACTGCCCGAGCACCTGCTCAACCTGATCCGGAAGTAAGAACATCGCCTCGACGGCATTCTGGATCACCGCGTCGTCCAATGAACCTCGCGCATGCGCAAGCCACAGGGCCAACAACTGCATCGCAATGAGCTGCGTAGTAAAGGTCTTGGTTGCAGCCACCCCGATCTCCGGACCAGCTCTCGTGTACAACACGGCGTCGGCCTCCCGTGCCATCGCCGAGTCCACCACATTGGTCACCGCAATGAGAGTGGTGCCCTGAGCGTGCGCGTACCGGACGGCAGCAAGGGTGTCGAGAGTCTCGCCCGATTGGGAGATGCCGATGACGAGCGTCTTCGCGTCGAGCACCGGGTCGCGGTAGCGGAACTCCGACGCAATATCGATCTCCACTGGAAGCCGTGTCCACCGTTCGATGGCGTATTTGGCCATCATCGCCGCGTGGTACGAGGTCCCGCAGGCGATTACGAAGACTTTGTTGAAGGTTCGGGCGGTCTTGAAGTCGAGTTCGAGTTCTCGTAGCCGGACTAGACCGTCCGAATCGAGGCGTCCTCGCAACGTGTCACGGATTGCCTTCGGTTGCTCAAAGATCTCCTTGAGCATGAAGTCCGGGTACCCACCCTTTTCCGCCGACTCGAGATCCCACTCGACCTCCCTCGTAACCGGCTCAATCTCGGTGCCTTCGAGATCGGTGATCGTCACCCCATCGGGCCGAATTGCGACCACCCGATCGTCTTCGAGCACCGCCATGGTCCGTGTGTATTCGAGAAAGGCTGGGATGTCCGAGGCGAGGAAGTTCTCACCGTCGCCCAGACCGACCACCAGAGGGCTGCCCCGCCTGGCTCCGACAATGAGATCCGGCTCATCGTCCCGCACAATGGCAAGGGCCAACGCACCTTCGGCTCTGCGCATTACCACTCGGACCGCTTCTTCGAGGGATTGATCGGCCATGCCTTCGATCATGTGTGCCACAACTTCGGTATCCGTATCGGACCGAAAAGTGTGACCGGCCTCAACGAGCTCGGCCTTGAGGTCTGCCCAGTTCTCGATGATTCCGTTGTGGACCACAGCCACCCTCTGAGAACAATCACGATGAGGATGGGCGTTGGTTGTAGTCGGTGGACCGTGGGTAGCCCAGCGAGTGTGCCCGATACCGGTGGTGCCGACACGTTCAGATTCGCCAAGTTCCGATGCGAGTTCGGAGATACGGCCGGCTTTACGGGTAACGTCGAGGCCGCCCTCTTCGAGAATTGCTACACCTGCCGAGTCGTATCCCCGGTACTCCAGACGCTCGAGTCCACCCATCAACAGAGGTTGGACGGGGCGCGGCCCTACATATCCGACGATTCCGCACA
>JBLYYS010000019.1:0-2779 GCA_048550235.1 Acidimicrobiia bacterium
CCTGTCCGGATCGCGACTTCGGCCCGCCCCCCATCGATCGCCATCTCGAGGTCGCGCAACGAAGCGTCGTTCCTCGCGCCGATGAGTCGGCGCAGTTTGCGATTTGATCTGGTCCGTCGCCAGGCGACGAAGAGTCCCGAGGTGGACGAGGCTTTGGCAAGAAGCCTGGAAGCGGCGTCCAGGTCGACTTCCGGCTCCAGCACTTTTGGAGCCTGAGCCGTCGCGACGGAGAGAAGGTCACGTTGTCGCAACGCATTCGAGAAGGCCGCTTCGCGTTCCAGCAGGCGTCCCACGATGTTGCGGGTTCTGTTCAATTCTCGGGCGGTCGCGGCCGTATCCTCTTCGAGTTGCCGGACGGCGTCGTTCGAAAGGGGGACGGCCATGCCATCGGCCAACTCCTTGGCCGCCGACTCCCTGTCCTCACGGCGACCGAATCGGACATAGCGGGGACCCGGGTGCCGATCGAGGAGATCGGTTATCACCTCGGCTGCATAGTCCGATTGAGTAGCGACAAGAACGCTGTTGCCTCGAGATACTTCGTCGATGGCGAGCGCGGCTACGAGGTGGCTCTTTCCGGTTCCCGGTGGTCCCGAGACTGCTGTGATTCTCTCGTTCCTTGCTCGCTGCAACGCTTCCCGTTGCCGGGCGTTCAGTGGAAGGGGGGTGCGGATCTCCGATGAATCGGCCTCGACCGTATCGGCGTTGTCTCCTCCGTAGAGAGCGTTCAGCGCGGTCCCCGACAGTTCTTGGGAGGCCCATCCGAGCAGAGTTCCTGCGAGGCCGGGAGACGAGGTATCGCGCGCCGTATAGACGGCAGCGCCGGCGACAACCGCCAGGCCCGCCTCGGAGCGCAGATCCAAGGGGTTGTGAGTTGGAGTGCGGATGGGAGCGACCGGAAGCTGGGCGCGAGTCAGCGCGGTGGCGACCCACCTCTGCAGTTTTGGCATCCGGTGGAGGATCTCCTCGCTGGGTTCGTCTGCGCCACCTCCGAACGGATCCTCGCTTTCCTCGAGTTCATCGCGTGCAGACTCGTCGAACAGGTCCGCAGGCATCTCGATGTCGCCCACCTGCTGGATTCGCACTTCGAATCCCGTGACCCGAACTCGCACCGGGACCGAAAGCAGAGGTTTGCAGAACCTGACCTGCTTGCCGTCGATAACGATTGTCCCGGTGACGAAGAGCCAGCCCAATCGAAGCAGTTGCTCGGTTGAGTGCAGGGCATCAAGGGCGGCCAGTCGCCGCAGGTCCTTGCGAGGCATTCCACTTCCGAGGGGGAAGGCGCCGGGAGGCTGGCCTGGTTGGAGGAGATACGGTTGCCAGCCGAGGTAGACGAACTCGGTTGTGCGGCGGACGACATCAGTGGAGCGTCTTGGCTCGGGAGCCAGGTCCGCGAGATACTTGAGGATCGTCTCCGGTGTGGTTGCCACGGTCGCAAGAGTACCGAGCACTCGGGTGCGCGTTCGGCTTTGGTCACTACGCTCTGCTTGCCGACAGGGCGTTGACAACGGTTGCGCATAAGCTGTCCCGCCATGAAGAGACGAGCAATCCTTCGATGGGCCTATACCGCCGCCGGATTGGCGTCGATCGGACTGGCAATCATCGGGACTGTGCTCCCGGTCGTTCCCACCGTGCCGTTGGTTCTGCTCGCCGGGTTCTTCTTCAGTCGCTCGTCCGAGAGATTCGATCGGTGGCTCGTCGAACACTCCGTTTTCGGCCCGATCATCACCGATTGGAGGGCCGGGCTCGGTTTCACCGTTCGGGCAAAGCTCGTTGCGGTCGTGGCCATTGTCGCCTCGTTTGGTTTCACTCTCTTGATAGCGGTTGGCTCGACGGCCGGCCGGATTGGAATGATCTTGCTGGCAGTCAGCGTGATCGTCTATATCGTCTCCCGCCCTACGAAGCGCGTGGCGGCGGAGTCGGAATAGCTCCCGGCATATTGAAGAGGGCACCCGCTTCGCGAGTGCCCTCCGCTACCGGGTCGCGCAATCAGGACTGAAGGGACGCCTGGATCTCGAGTTCGATGTCCAGGTGCTTGGAAACGAGTAGGCCACCTGCTTCGAGAGGTGCGTTCCAGTTGACTCCCCACTCTTCGCGCTCGATTCGAGTGGATCCAGAGAAGACCGCCTTGTTGTTGCCCCAGGGGTCGACGAAGACCCCGAGAAACTCGAACTCGATGGAAACAGGATGGGAGACGCCGCGCATCGTGAGGTCACCGATCAGAGTCCACGTGTCGCCGGAGGGCGAAACCGAGGTGCTGGCGAATGTCAACTGAGGATGATCCTCAACGGCCAGGAAGTCGGGGGAGCGGAGATGTCCGTCCCGATCGTCCGCGCCGGTCGAGATGCTGGCGGCTTCGATCGTGAGCGAGACGCTCGATTCTGCGATGTTCTCGGCGACGTTGATCGTCCCGGAAAACTCTCCAAAGGAACCTCGAACCTTTGATACGACCAGGTGGCGGGCAATTGCCGAAATCGTGCTGTGGGAAGGATCGATGACCCAGGTCCCTACTGCCGGGACGGTCCGTTCATCGACTGTTCGCGTGCTCATCTTGTGCTCCTTTAGTTGCATAGTGCAATCATTGTACACTACAAACAACGCAACGTGTAGGTGATCTGATCAAAAGACCTGAACCCGACCGTCTGCTGGCGTGGCGTACGTTTCTCGAAGCGCACGCCGCCATTGTCAGACATCTGAATGACGAGCTGGAGGAGTCGGCTGGGATTCCTCTGAGCTGGTACGACCTTCTCGTGCAGTTGCAGGAAGCAGGCGGAGTGTTGCG
>JBLYYS010000020.1:0-5133 GCA_048550235.1 Acidimicrobiia bacterium
TCAGCACGTCGCAAGACCTTGGCGAGATGCTCCTTCTGCCCTGGGCTCAGCGCTATATGGGTGCCCCACGGTTGGGGGAAATAGAGGTGGGGAATGTGTGCCACTCAGCGGGCCTTCCGACGGCGCCGTGCTTTGGCCACATCCTCCCCACGATGCTCGGCGTAGGACCGCAAAGCCTCCTCTTCGGCACTGGTGAGGTCCGTTGGGATCGAGACGTCCACATGCACGAGCAAATCGCCCCGCCCGCGGCGCCCCAGACGAGGAACACCCATACCGGTCAACCGGAAGACCGAACCGGGCTGCGTCCCGGGCGGCACTTCGAGTTCAGATTCGCCTCCCTCGAGCAACGGGACGGTGGCTTGGAATCCAAGGGCGGCCTGTGCCAGCCCAACCTGAAGCGGGTGGTGAAGGTCGATTCCATCTCGTTCATATCGATCATCGGGCCGGACCCGGATCTCAACGTAGAGATCGCCGGAGGGCGCTCCCCGAGGTCCCGCCTCACCCTGACCGGTGATCCTCAGTCGGGTGCCATCGGATACACCTGGGGGGATCTCGACACTGGCAGATCGATCACTCTCAACTGAACCTCTCCCCCGGCAGTTCTCGCATGGATCCACGATGATCTCTCCGGTGCCGCTACATCGATCACATGGAGCAATCGACATCATCGACCCGAACATCGTCCGTCTGGACACTCGCATCGAACCAGAGCCACCACAATTCGAACATGTTTCCGCGAACGTCCCCTGCGCCGTGCCCCGACCAGAGCAGACTTCGCACCCGACCGCCGCATGGAATTCAACAGTGGAATTGACGCCGAAGGCCGCTTCGGCGAGGTCTACCTCGACGGGCACAAGCACATCCCGACCCCTCGCCGAAGCCTGCCTGCCGCCACCGCTGAAGAGGCCACCGTCACCAAAGACCGAGCGAAGGAGATCGTCGAAAGCACCGAGGTTCGAGAACAGGTCGCCGATCTCAACACGGTCGCCCCTGTCGTAGCGCTGCCGTCGCTGCGGGTCGGACAAGACCTCATAGGCCTCCGCTACTTCACGGAAGCGCGCTTCGGCCGTCGGATCGTCCGGATTGGCATCAGGATGGGAATCGCGGGCAAGTTTGCGGAACGCCCTCTTGATCTCGTCACCGTCGGCATCACGCGCTACACCGAGTATCTCGTAGTAGTCGGCCATCGTCAGGACCCGAGGCTGTCGGCGAGATTGTCACTCACCTCTTCGACGATCGAAATCGTCCTGCTGTAGTCCATCCGCATCGGCCCCAGTACGCCGATCCGACCGGCCGGCACTCCTCCGACCTCATAGGGGGTCGAGATCATTGCCAGGTCGACGTTGTCGGACATCGGCAGTTCATTGCCGATCTGAATCACGGTGCCGGGCGGAGAAGAGGCCATGATGCCCATGACCAGAGCTTCCCGCTCGAGCATTTCCAACACTCGATGGACCGTCGACAAATCCTCCCACAAAGCCGCCATCTGGCTAGTGCCCCCGACATAGACATCGCGGGCGCTGGTTTCGGTTTGGTCTATCGCCGCAATGCCGGCTTCGACCACTTCCCGGACGGTGGCGGGCACATCGCCTGGAATCTCACCCCGAATCTGATCGAGTCCTGCCAGCAGGCGTCCATGGAGCATGCCGCTCAAGACTCTTTCGGCCTCTTGAACGATGTGATCCTCCAGCGGGTCGTCGAGAGTGAGAACCTCCTTGCCAACTCGACCGGCATCACTCACGACGACCAGCAACACAGCATGCCCACCGAGCGGAACCAGGTTGATTGCATGCACATGCTCACCCGCTTTGCCGGGCCCGGTGACTATCGCCGGGTAGCGGCTGAGGTCGGCAACCAGCTCACTGGTGGATTTGAGCAGCCGTCCGAGTTCCTGATGGACCGAAGCGAAGAAACCACGGATCTTCTCCCGCGTCGGAGCCCGCAATCGATGAGGAGTCAGATGGTCGACGTAGTACCGATAGGCACGACCAGTCGGGACCCGCCCAGCGCTCGTATGCGGCTGGATGGCAAATCCATCGCGATCTAATGAGGCCAGGTCATTTCGGATCGTCGCCGGCGAGACATCCAACCGAGAGCACTCGAGGATGGCGCGAGAACTGACGGGTTCGCCCGATGAGATGTACTCGTCAACGAGAACCCTGAGCACCTCGGATTTGCGCTCATCCAACACGACAACACGTTAGCAGTCGGCCGGTGCGAGTGCTAAGACCGCGCGACCGGCCTCGTCGCCGAGGAGCGGCCGGACAACACGCAACCGTGCGCCGTCTCGTGCGAGAACGCCGGCCTCGAAGAGGCGCCTTCCCCAATCATCGGACTCGAGCGCGGAGCCGGCCGGACCTGCAACGACCCCGGCAACTCGCCTCAACCCGAGCAGCAAACGCTCCTGCTCGCGCTGCCAGGCGGTTTGCACGTCCCTCCCCTGCTCAGGACGGCGATGAGCCTCAATCGCATCCAGATACGCCTCGATCCGATGAAGGTTCCGATACCGGACCCCACCAAGGTGTCCGTGTGCGCCCGGCCCAAACGCGAGATACTCGCCTTGCGCCCAGGTGAGCAGGTTGTACCGACAAGCGTGATGAGGTCGGGAGTAGTTGCTGGTTTCATAGCGGATGAAACCAGCGGCGGTGAGCAACTTGTCGGCAAGTTCATACTTGTCTGCTTGATCGTCCTCATCGGGACCTGGCGCTCCGGCACCGACGGCCCTGCTCAGGGTGGTCCCGCGTTCAACGGTCAACGCATACGTGGAAACGTGATCAGGTTCGAGCGCAATCGCCTTCTCAATCGACTCTTGCCATGACGCGATCGACTCGCCCGGCGTACCGAAGATGAGATCGAGACTGATAGAGCCGAATCCAGCGGCCTTGGCGCTGCGAACACCCTCAGATATCTGCTGCGGAGAGTGCAACCTGCCGAGATCGTCGAGAACCCCCCGATCGAACGACTGGGCTCCAAATGAAACCCTGGTGAAGCCGCCGGCCACCAAGTCGTCGGCCATGGATCGAGTCCAATCCTCGGGATTCACCTCAATGCTGACCTCGGCCCGATCCGCGAGACCAAACCGGGTTCGCAACCCGTTGAGAATCGAGATCAACTGAACGGGAGACAGACGGCTGGGTGTCCCACCGCCAAATGCAACAGAATCCAGTCGGTTCCACGGGGATTCCAATTCGATCTCATGGAGAACGGCTTCAACAAACCGCGCGGTGAGATCCTCACGGCCTGCAACGACGTTGAAATCACAGTATGGACACACCCTGGCACAGAACGGAATGTGGACATAGGCGCCTGCCCAACTTCCGGCGTGGTCGGCCAGTTCGACGCTGTCCGGGCGCATCAATCCTCCGCGTCGACCCGCAAAGCCGAGATGAATGCCTCCTGAGGAACCTCGACGGAACCCACCATCTTCATTCGGCGTTTGCCTTCTTTCTGCCGCTCGAGAAGCTTGCGCTTGCGACTGACATCTCCGCCGTAGCACTTGGCGATGACATCCTTGCGGCGAGCCTTGACCGTCTCACGGGAGATGATCCGGCTCCCGATAGCGGCCTGAATCGGGACATCGAACAGCTGCCGGGGTATCAGGCCGCGCAATCGCTCGACCATCTTCTTGCCGTACTGGTAGGCCTTGTCGCGGTGAGTGATCGTAGAAAACGCATCGACTGGCTGGCCGTTCAGCAGTATGTCGACCTTGACCAGATCGGAGACCTGGTACTCGCCCGGCTCGTAGTCGAGTGAGGCATAGCCCCTGGTGCGGGATTTGAGGTGGTCAAAGAAGTCAAAGACAACCTCGGCGAGTGGGAGGTCATACGTCAACTCGACGCGCTCGGGGGACAGATACTGCATGTGATCCATGGACCCGCGTCTGGCCTGAACAAGTTCCATGATCGTTCCTACATACTCAGACGGGGCCAGGATCATCGATCGAACAAACGGCTCTTCCAACGTCGAGATCTTCCCGGCATCCGGGAGATCCTGCGGTGAGCGAATTTCCTGCACGGTTCCATCAGTGGTCGTGACCCTATAGGCAACAGAGGGTGCCGTCGCGACCAGATCGAGATCGTACTCACGCTCGAGGCGCTCCCGCACGATCTCCATGTGGAGCAGTCCAAGAAAACCGCATCTGAAACCAAAGCCGAGCGCCCTCGAGGTCTCAGGCTCGAACACGAGGGAAGCATCATTCAGACGCAGTTTGTCGAGCGCCTCGCGGAGTTTCTCGAGGTCCTCGCCGTCAGACGGAAACAACCCGGAGAACACCATCGGTTTCGGTTCGGCATATCCCGGCAGCGCCTCGGCTTCTGCCTTGCCGAAGTGGCTGATCGTGTCCCCGACACGGATACGGTCGATCTCTTTGACACCGGTGATCAGGTATCCGACTTCGCCGGGACCAAGCCTGGCGACGGGAACAACCGCCGGCGTCAGGACGCCGACCTCAGCTGCGGTGTGGCGCTCGGACGTGGCCGAGAACAGCAATGTGTCTCCCGGTTCCAGCGCACCATCCACGACCCGCACATAGCAAACCACGCCGCGATATGAGTCGTAATACGAATCGAAGACGAGTGCCCGTAGATCGGACCCGTCGGTTTCAGGCGGAGGAACGTCACGCACGATTCGATCGAGGAGTTCGTCTATCCCATCACCCGTCTTCGCAGAGACACGGATCACATCACCAGCATCGACTCCGATCACCGATGCGATTTCAGCGGCGACCTTGTCGGGGTCGGCAGCAGGCAGATCGATCTTGTTGATCACCGGAATGATCTCCAGGCCGGCCTCAATCGCCAGGTAGGCGTTGGCGAGAGTTTGTGCTTCGACTCCCTGCGCAGCGTCGACGAGGAGAACGGCTCCTTCGCAGGCGGCCAGCGAGCGCGAGACCTCGTAGCTGAAGTCCACATGGCCGGGAGTGTCGATCAGATTGAGGATCACCGGCTTGCCGTCGGGCGCGCGGTGTTCGATACGCACCGCTTGGGCCTTGATTGTGATGCCACGCTCCCGCTCGAGGTCCATCGTGTCGAGAACCTGCGCACGCATGTCACGTTCCGACAGGGCGCCGGTCCGTTCCAGCATTCGGTCCGCCAGCGTCGACTTTCCATGATCGATATGGGCGATGATGCTGAA
>JBLYYS010000021.1:0-4319 GCA_048550235.1 Acidimicrobiia bacterium
GTCTGATCTCCCTGCATTATGTCCAGCAGTAGCGTCTGATAGGCGGCCGGCAGTCGGTGATACGCCTGGTCGTAGCTGAAGTGGAGGGATTGGGGGTCGAGACCCTCATCCTGATCGGGTGACTTCACGTTGAAAGCGAGAGTGAAACCTTCATCCGGCTGCAGCGTGATCATCAACACGTTCGGTTGAATCGGGCAGTTGTCGCGCATTCCGTGGAAGAAACACAGCGCAGGTCGGTGGAAAGTCACGGCGATCTGTGTGAGTCTTTTCGGCAGACGCTTGCCCGTCCGCAGGAAGAAGGGGACTCCTTCCCACCGCCACGTGTCGACGAAAGCCTTGATCCCCACGAATGTCGGTGTTTGCGACTCGGGCGCCACACCATCTTCCTGGCGATACCCGAGAACGGGGTCTCCCTCAAGCGTTCCAGGCGCGTATTGTCCGAACACAACGTTCTCAGCGTTGACCCGGGCAACCGCCTCGATCACCTTCACTTTTTCGTTGCGTACCTGTTCGGCACCGAACGAGTTGGGCGGCTCCATCGCGATCAGGGAAAGAAGCTGGGTCAGATGGTTTTGCACCATGTCCCGCAATGCGCCGGCCTGCTCGTAGTAACCGGACCTGCCCTCAATCCCGATCGACTCGGCAACGGTTATCTCCACGTATTCGACCCGATCCCGGTTCCACAGGCTCTCGAACATCGGATTGGCGAATCGGAAGTTGAGGAGGTTCTGCACCGTTTCCTTGCCCAGATAGTGATCGATCCGGTAGACCTGCGACTCATCGAAATAGCTGTGCACCACCCGGTTCAATTCCACGGCCGATTCGAGGTCGGTCCCAAACGGTTTCTCGACTACCAGCCGGGTCCATCCCGGCCCCTCGTTGAGCCCAACCGATCCGAGGCCGACGATGGCGCGCTCGAAAACGGAGGGTGGCAGCGCCAGATAGAACGCCCGGTTGCCGGGGAGGTCTCTCGCCCGTTCCAGGCCCTCGATGCGGGCACGAACCGCCTGGTAATCCGGCGCCTCTCGAGTCAGCCGCTGATAGAACAGGTTGGACTCACACCACGCCACGATCTCACTCGAATCGAGACCGGCGTCCATCAGTGCCTGCTCCGCAATCAGCCGGTACCCGGCGTCATCGGTGTCGGTGGTACCGACGCCCATGACGACCGTGCTAGCGCCGATTCCGCTTTCCGTGATGAGCCGGTACAGAGACGGAATCAGTTTGCGGGTTGCCAGATCGCCGGTTCCCCCGAAGATCACAAACAGATGTCGATCGATTGCTGCCAAGGCGGTCGCTCCTAGCCGGTCGCATTGATTCTCGTTCGACTCTATGCGGTCCGGCGGTCTATCCACGCGGGTCCTCTAGTCGGAGGACAAGGGGATCGAGCCATCGTTGCGGTGGAATTCTTCGTGTGCGGCGAGAAGGGGTTCCCAGTCTTCCGGGTCCTCCACGTCAACTGCCACGAGATGTCTGGTGACGGGTCCATCTTCAACATCGAACTCTCGGGCTCTTCGGATCAGGTCGGCGGAGGCGTCATCGATGCGGCCATGCTGCGCGAGGTGCTCTGCCCACGAGACCGTCAGGAAGAGTTCGGACAACCGGTGTGGATCCGAGGCATTGCGATAGAGCCGCCATCGATAGGCACCGGTTCGAAGGCGAACCAGGCGGACTTCGTTCATGATTGTCAGGAACTCATCGAGCCGCCGTCCATCGATCAACCAGGTGTTGACGATCATGACGGGCCCTCCCTCTGTTTCGACATGGGGATCCCGGGAGTACCCGTCGGAGAACTCGGGCGTTTCAACGTCCGCAAGAGCAGGAATGCCAAAACGAGGGGCGGCCAATCCCAGGATCACGGCTCCGGTACTGAGGATGACCATCGATGTTCCCGATCCGACCAGATCGGCCACCGCTCCGGCCAGGATCGAACCCAGCGGGAGGATGCCGACGAAAGCAAGTGAGTACAAGCTCATCGCCCTTCCCCTGACCCACTCGGGAGACATGAGCTGCGCAGTGGCATTGGTCGTAGTCAACGTCCACACCCAGGTAGCGCCGGCGAGCAGCAGTGGGCCGGCGGCAAGCCAGGTGGAAGATGCCAACCCGGTGCCGATGCCGGCGATACCGAAGAGCGTGATCGTGATCGGAATCGATCGGCCTCCCAGGGTGTCGACGACTCGTCGCCGGGTGAAAGCGCCAACCAGAGCTCCGAGACCCATGGCCCCTAGAAGGAGGCCGTAGGTGTCGGCTGATCCGCCGAGATCCTCGGTCCGGCTAGGGAGAACCGACTGGACAACCGACGAGGTGATAGCAAACAACGCCGCCAGCAGAAGGAGCATGCGAAACGGTTTCGTGAAGCGAGCGAAGCGGATGCCGTTGGCGATAGCGTTCGCCACCGAAGAACTCTCCTGGTCGGCTGCCTTGAACTGTCCGGCGAGAACCGCCAGGACGACGATTACGCCCAGATAGCTGAGGGCGTTGAGTCCGAATGCCAGTTCGGGGCCGGCGGTAGCGACGATGAGTCCACCCAGCGCCGGGCCCACAGCCCTCGCAACGTTGAATGCGACGGAGTTGAGCGCCACCGCGCTGGCAACCATTCCGCGCGGAACCAGGTCCGGGACCATTGCCTGCCACGCTGGAAGATTGAAAGCGACTCCCACTCCAAGCAAGAGAGAGAGCCCCAGTAGCCGGCCCGGTGTGACCAGATCAAACAGCGACAGCAGCGCCATCCCGGCGGCGGCTATGCCCATCAGTGACTGGCTCACCAACAGCACCTTGCCTCGATTCGCCAGGTCCGCAACCGCACCGGCGGCGAGAGCAAGGAACAGAAGGGGGAGAGTCGTGGAGGCAACCATCAATCCCACCCAGGTGGCCGACCCTGTCAGCTCGAGCATCAGCCAAGCGCCGGCGACCGACTGCAGGAACGACCCTACGTTGGAGAAGATCGACGCGATCCAAAGGGTTCGAAAGCGGCGGATACGAAGTGGGGCGACGGTTTGCGACATAGACCTGCAGTGTATGAAGGTCTACGAGGGCCCTATTCGTTGGTGGATTCAAATATCAAGTCGAACTCGAGCCTGACCTCGTCGGCGACCTCGGCGACGTGCGCAACCCTGGGGATCTTCAGGTCGTAGTCGGCGCGGCGAACCTCTGCCCACCCCGAAACCTCAGCTTGTCGGTCAGAGAAGGAGTCGATGGTGACGGTGAAGACGACGGTCCGCGTTATGTCCCGGATGGTGAGTTCTCCGGTCACCTCAACCGGTTGCCCCAGGGTCGCCTGAGGCAAATCGATTACGTCTGTGGGTGTGAAAGTGATCTCGGGATAGGCATTGCTGTCGAGGATGAACCGGTTGATGGCAGTGTCTCGCCAGCCAATTTCATCGCCTAGGGGCGAAGGTTCTTGCCCTGGTTCGGTGTCGAAGAAGGCCGCTTTGATGACGATTGGGCCCATGGCGACCGAATCTGGATTGGCGATGTCGGCAACCACCTCGGCCGCTACCTTGGGGTTGACTCCTACGACGGTTTTAGGGGAACCCCGAAACATCTCGTCGATGATGAACCAGACCTTGCTCCCGGGAGCAGTGATGAATGTGGTCGGTTCGTCGATACCGGCTTCTGCTACGAGTGCTTGGTCTGGTGAGGCCGCTTGCACCTCGACCGGTTGGCTGGTTCCGCCGCAGGCCGCCGTCATGATGGCTACGGCGACCAGTGTCATCGTCAATTTCAATGTGTTCCCTCCGCGTCACTTCATCTACGGTCCTGGATGGGCCGCTGGATGACGCGCGGGACGAGGAGTTAGAAGAGGTGCTCTACCTCCGGAATCGGGTGACGGGTGGCCTCAACCAGGCGCCGGTAGGCCGGTTCCAGCAGGCGCACTCCTTCGAGGATCTCGTCGCGAAGATCTGATGGCGGATGGTTTTCCAATATCGACATGATCGTGGCGAAGCGCCGCCAGACAGCCGAGACCTCAAAGAACTCCAGATCCCCGAGTCCCTCGGGGCGTGTTCTCTTGTAGGCGGACAGGATGCCGCCTGCAACCTCCGGCCCCATGTATGTGGAAGCAAGCAGGAGCGTCCATGCCAGGTCCGCCCGCGGATCGGCCAGCGCGAAAGATCCCCAATCGAACACCATCGGACCTGCTTGGGTGAGGATGATGTTCTTGGGATGGAAGTCCATGTGAACGTAAGAATGAGGAATCGGCTCAAGGTCTCGGAGTCTTCTTGTCAACCAATCGAGTGCAGGGTGAAAGCCCTCGAGGTCAGATGCAGCGAGGTAGGCCGAACGCGCGGCCAGCACGTCGGCGTTTGTCCGGATTGGAA
>JBLYYS010000022.1:0-5843 GCA_048550235.1 Acidimicrobiia bacterium
CCCGTCATCTCATACCGCTCCAGGTACCGATCATGGTTCTCGGTATCGGGTGGAGGCATCAGAACAGCGAGATTCTCTCCGATCAGTTCATCTGAGTCGTATCCGAACAACCTCTCGGCGGCCAGATTGAAGGACCGGATCTTTCCATCGGCCGCGGCCGTGACAATGCCCGATGCCGCCGTCTCCAACATCGCCTTCGTTGCCGTCTCGGTGTATTCGAGTTCTGCCTCGACCGTCTGCCGCTGCGTGTCGACACGGTGGGCCTGAATGAGGGTGCTACATGCTGCAAGCACCGGCTCAAGATGGACGATGACGTCCGCTCCATACCCGAGCGGACGGCCTCCGAGTCCAACCATTCCAATGAGGTCGTCCCCCCGCCGGATCGGTATCTCGAGATAGGCGCCGCCTGATTCATCAGCAGGATCGTGGTTCGTCCTGGTGCCATCGAGCTCTGCCACGAAACGCCGCAGTGCGACGGCCGGAGGGATTCCGGAGGTGGCTAGAACGCGCCCGGGATCCTTCGCGTTCGGTCCGGACCGCGCAACAACGAAGCCGATCGTGCTCTTGGTCAGCTCGAGCAGGCGGTGAACGAGTCCTGGGAACAACTCATCAGATCCGGCACCGGTCACAAAGAGAAGGTGAGCTTCGTTGACGGCATCGAGAAGGACTCTCGAGTTGGCTGCTTCTTCCCGCGCTCTGTGGATCTCCGAGACATCGTCGAGGGCTCCTTCGAGGAACTCCCCGCCTTCCTCGGAAACCAACCGCACGTTGGCTCGCACCCAGGTCAGAGCACCGTCCGCACGCTGGATTTCGAGTTCTTTCCCGCGTAGCTCGGAGGGATCGTCCCCGATCATCTGAACGAGTTCGGACAGCGCTTCGTTGTTCACGAAGAAGTCGTCCAGGTTGACGCCTATCAGGTCATCCGGGTCGGCTACGCCAAGAATCCCCGCCAGCGCCGGGTTGACGACATTGAGCACGCCATCGCGGAATGCGCGAAACAATCCGATCGGCAGCGCGCCGAACATCGAGATCGCGCCGTCTCCGTCGATCGCCAAGCCGTCGTGTTCGTCCACCGAACGGACCTCCTTTCCCTGTTTGCGCACGGTGCTGTCGACGTCACACCACACGCAACATCCCAGTCGGCCTGCGGGTGGGATAGATAAGAGGGGTCGAGGGTGGGGAACCCCCTCCCCCGAAACGAGGACTATCCGCATGATCGATTGGTTGAGAAATAGTCCCCCTGTACGGGGGAAGGTACCGCCGGTGCCGAGGAACGAGGCGCCGGGGGTGGGGGGTTCTATGCGAACCACATTTGCGAAATCCCCCCTACCCCAGCGGCAACAGCCGCTGCGGTACTTTCCCCCCAAGGGGGGACTATCCCGCGCGCTCCGGATGACTAACAGCGAGTGGGATCTTCTAGCCAGGCTCTGATCTCTGCCTCTACCCAATCTGGATCGGATAGGTCGTCGTTATCGAATCGCAGCACCCGGAACCCAAGGCGACCCAGATACTCGTCACGTCGATCGTCGTACTCGCCGCCATGCCCATCCCCGTCCAGTTCGACCACCAATCGCCGTCCGATACAGACGAAATCGACGATATAGGGGCCAATCGGTTCCTGGCGACGGAACTTCCATCCAAGACGCTTGCCACGCACCAGGGTCCAAACATAGGTCTCGGCTGATGTCATGGACTTGCGCATATTCCTGGCACGTTCGATATGACGTTGTGGACGCGGATAGGTGGGCATGCGGACATGGTGAGTCAACTGGTAGGCGCTGTGAAGGGGTTGACAGGCATGCATGAATCCCCTCCACACAACTAATAGTCCCCCTGAAAGGGGGAAGGTACCGCCGGTGCCGAGGAACGAGGCGCCGGGGGTAGGGGGTCTTCCTCAAGGACTTCACCGAAACGAAAAAGAAACTGACGACCTCCGCAAACATCCGGCCACGAAGCACATCTGCAGAATCCCCCCTACCCCAGTGGCAACAGCCGCTGCGGTACTTTCCCCCCAAAGGGGGGACTATTCCTCTGGTGCTACAGCCCGGCGCTCACCTTGGTGATGACGGCGGCCATATCGGAAGGGACGATGGGTTTGGTCAGATGGCCGTTCATGCCAGCGTCGAGACAAGCTTGTGAGGTTTCAGCATCGTGATCGCCACTCAGGGCGACAATGTGGGGTTGGGGGACGTCAAGGGCACGGATGGCCCGGGTCGCATCCAGTCCGTCCATCACCGGCATCCTCAGGTCCATCAGGACCAGATCAAAGGAACCGGCCCGCACGGCCTCGACCGCCTGGCTCCCGTCCCCAACCGCCTCGACCAAGTGACCATCTCTGGACAATGTGGCGGAGATCATCCGCTGAATGACGGGACTGTCCTCGGCGAGCAGAATGTTCAAGTTGGCAGGCATTCGAACCTCAAGAGAAAGAGCGATTGGCAACAGTTACCTTATCGCCCGCGGCGTTGATCTCCCTACCTATCGGCCGGAACCGCCCAGTCTCAACCCAACGCGAGCAACCGCGTTGTCTCACTGAAGAAGTTGATCACGTCCGGGAAGAAGCCGGCGATCACCACGACGGCCGCCGACAGAATCAGTGCCAGGCGCAGCGATCCCACCACCGGTTGGTCATCTCCGCCTATCGGTTCCGGCGCTTCGTCCATCCAGATCGTCTTGATGATTCTGGCGTAGTAGTAGAAGGCGATGACTGCGTTGACGGCAGCTATTGCCGCCAGCACACCGGTCCACCAGCTGCCACCGCCAAGCGCGGCATTGAACATGACGAACTTGGCATACCAACCGGCGAGCGGCGGAATGCCGGCCAGCGAGAAGAAAAAGATCGCCGCCAGAATGCCGAGGCCGGGTGCGTAGCGTCCGAAGCCGGCCCAACCGTCGATGTCCCCGGTCTGCGTCCTGCGCGCCCCGGCGATCACGATGGCGAAAGCGCCGAGGTTCATGAAGGCGTAGATGATCAGGTACGTGATGGTCGCCGAGAACGCGGTACTCAGCGCGTCCGGTTCACTCGACACGCCCGCTACCGCGAACGGCACGAGCATGAATCCTGCTTGCGCCACCGAGGAGTATGCGAGAAGTCGCACGATGTTGTTCTGCCGCAAGGCGGTGAGGTTGGCAACCGTCATCGACAACACGGCCATGATCCACAAGGCCGGTCCCCAGATGTGCGACGCTTCCGGCAATGCCTGATAGGTGATCATGAGCAATCCGACGAATCCGGCCGCCTTCGAAGAAACCGACAGGTAGGCAGTTATCGGGGTGGGCGCGCCTTCATAGGTGTCCGGTGCCCAGAAGTGGAAAGGTACGGCCGATACCTTGAACGCGAACCCGATGACGACAAACAACACCGCCAGGACGAAGATCGGCTCATCGGTGAGCCCGACAGATGCTTCCCGAATGCCGTCAAACGTGATCGATCCGGTCGTCCCGTAGAGCAGCGACATGCCGTACAGCAGAATGGCGGCGGAGAGAACGCCGAGTAGGAAATACTTCAGCGACGCCTCGTTTGAACGGGCGTCTCCCTTTCGCCAACCTGCCAGCAGGAACAGCGGCCCGGATACCAACTCGAGGCCAATGAACAGGATGATCAGGTCTCTGGCGGAGGCCATGACCACCGAACCGAGGATCGACATCAACACCAGGAAGTAGTACTCCCCCTGGTAGTACCGGTCGGACTCGATGTATTGCACCGACATCAGGAGGACCAGGTAGCCCGCGGCGATGAACAGCGCCTTGAGCACCAGGGCGAAATCATCGACGACGTAGCTGCCGTCGAACATCGAACGCACCTCGGTGTCGGAAACCGCGAGAGTGATGAGCGGGAAGGCAGAGAAGCCGACACCGAGCACTGCCGCGATCGCCGTCCAGTACTTGTGTTGTCTGGTCAGGACGAGGTCGAGACTGAGTACCACCATGGCGGTAACCGCCAGGGTGATCTCAGGCGCCAGCGCCAGATAGTCGATGTCGTAGCCCACAGGTCAGCCTCCGAAGGCCGTTTGAACGAGTGCTTGCACAGCATCGGTGGTCGCCCCAAAGACAATCTTTGGATACACACCGATGGCGATGATCGTGACGATGAGAGGTACCCATGCCGCCAGCTCGAATCCATCGGCATCGTGGAACTCGTGTCCGTCCCACTCTGCCTTCGGCTCGCCGAGGTTGACTTTCTGGAGCATCCACAACAGATATCCGGCGGTCAACACCGTGCCGACGGCGCCGATCACCATGGCCGTCCGGAAGAGCCCAATCGACAAACCCTCCAGCGGGTTGTACGAGCCGAGGAGCGCCATGAACTCGCCCCAGAATCCAGCCAGTCCGGGCAGACCAAGCGAAGCCATCGCGGTGAAGGCGAGAATCCCGCCGAGCATCGGCATGAGTTTCTGGTTTCCGCCGAGCCTGTCCATGGACCGGGTGTGATAACGGTGGCTCATCGATCCGGCCAGGAAGAAGAGCAGGCCGGTGATCACACCGTGAGCGACCATGCCGATGATGGCGGCGTTGATGCCGACGTCGGTGAGGGTGGCGATGCCGAGCATCACGAAACCCATATGTCCCACCGAAGAGAAGGCGATGAGCCGCTTCATGTCGGTCTGCGCCAGGCAGGCCAGAGCACCGTAGATGATTCCAATCACCGCCAGAACTGCAATAACAGGAGCCCACTCCCTTGCTTGCTGGGGAAGGATAGGGATGGCAATCCGGATGAACCCGTAGGAACCGAGCTTCAGGAGGATTGCGGCGAGCAAGACCGAACCTACGGTGGGAGCCGCGGTGTGAGCATCCGGCAACCAAGTGTGGAACGGGAACATCGGAACTTTGACCGCAAATCCGAGGAACAATCCGGCGAAGATCCATCCGGCTACCGGCAGCAGCGTCAACTGAGGTGCTCGCTCAATCAGAGTCGGAATGTCAAAGGTCCGACCCGCCAAGGTATCGGCCGAGTTGAAGTACAGGGCCAGGAATCCCAGCAACATGAACGCAGAGCCGAACAGTGTGAAGAGGAAGAACTTCAGAGAGGCGTAGAGCCGGACTGAGACGGTCTTGCCGAAGACGGGAAGTTCCCGCTGCGACTTGTCACCCCAGATACCGATCATGAAGTACATAGGCAGCAGAACGACCTCAAAGAAGATGAAGAACAGGACGAGATCGAGTGCCACGAACGTGCCGTTCATGCCGGTCAGCAACAGGAGCATCAGCGCCAGGAAAGCCTTCGGGTTGCGCGGTTCCTCCCAGTGATTCCACGAGTAGATGATCGACAGGAGAGTCACGAAACCGGACAGAACCAGCAGAGGCAGGCTGATTCCGTCGATACCGACGTGATAGTTGGCGCCTATGGCCGATATCCACGATTCGTTGACCTCGTATTGGAACGACTTGGCGGCTCCATAATCGAAGTTGGCCGCGGCCACCACGCTGAGGATCAAGACCACCGCGGAGGTGATCAGGGAGATCCACTTGTGACTCTCTTCTTGCTCCCGAGGGAGGAGCACTACGAGTAGAGCCCCCACCAGCGGGAGGAACACGATGAGGCTCAAACCCCAGGTGTCAAACCACTCCATTGACTCGTCCTCCTCCTACCCGAATATCACGAAACTGATTACAAATAACACTGCCGCGCCGACAAATACCGACGCATACTGCTGAACCCGGCCCGTCTGGAGTCGTCGCAATTTCTCGCCACTCCCTCCGGACGCGTACGCAAACGCGTTGAAGCCCAAGTCGATACCGCGTTGGTCGATTCCGCCGTAGACCAGTTGAGCCAGTCCGGCGGTCAGGAACCCCACGGTGTTGACCACACCATCGATGATGTAGTCATTGATCCAGTCGACTGC
>JBLYYS010000023.1:0-3607 GCA_048550235.1 Acidimicrobiia bacterium
AGGAGGCACTCGACGTCCTGCTCCCGTTCCAGCGGGAGGACTTCGCTGGTTTGTTCCGTGCCATGGACGGGCTCCCGGTGATCATCCGTTTGATCGATCCGCCGTTGCATGAGTTCCTTCCCGCCTACGAGGACCTCACGTTGTCGATAACCGATCACAAGATCCGTTTGGCTCATGCAACCTCGTTGCGGGAGTTGGACGAGATTCTCCACGAGGTTGAAGAGCAGGAGCACATGCTCGAGCGCGTTGAAGCGCTGAAAGAGATGAACCCGATGCTCGGAACCAGAGGAGTTCGACTCGGAATCATGATCCCCGAGCTAACCAAGATGCAGGTGCGAGCGATCTTCGAGGCCGCCTGTCAGGTTGCCAGGGAAGGTGTGGAGACGCACCCCGAGATCATGATCCCGCTGACCAGTCATGTGAACGAACTGAAGCGTCAACGCGAGGTTCTGGAAGGTGAAGCCAAGCTGGTCATGGAGGAGCGGGGGGTCGAAGTCGACTACAAGTTCGGCACGATGATCGAGATTCCTCGTGCTGCGATCACAGCCGACGAGATCGCTGAGTACGCCGAGTTCTTCTCATTCGGAACGAACGACCTGACCCAGACGACCTTCGGTATCAGCCGCGACGATGCCGAGACCGGATTCCTGATCTCCTACCTGGAACAGGGCATCCTCACGGTGAATCCGTTTGCATCTCTCGATGAGGACGGCGTCGGCAAGCTGATGCAGTGGGGAGTCGAGCGGGGCCGTGCGACCCGCCCCGGGCTCGAGGTGGGAATCTGTGGTGAGCACGGTGGTGATCCGAGTTCTATCGACCTCTGCCACCGACTGGATCTGGACTACGTGAGTTGCTCGCCGTTCCGGGTCCCGATCGCCCGATTGGCGGCGGCTCAAGCCGCGATCCGGCACGGCTAGGAAACTCAAACCAGACGCAGGGGTCCGCGCATATCGGCGCGGACCCCTGAACTTTTGGCAGGTGAGTTCCGCCTAGGCTCAGGCGGGTATCCGAGGAGGATTCTTCATGATGAGCCGCACGGTCTGGGTGCTGGTTTTTGCCCTGGTTTCCGCCGCCTGCAGCCCCACGACAACTACAACGGAGGATTCGGATACGGCTACCACGCCCGCAGCCTCGGTTGCTACCACCACATCGATGGTGGCTGAGACCACAACGACGGCGGCTACGCAATCGACGACCACAACATTGGCCAACCCGACGACCACCGTGCCGGATCCCGGGATCAGCCGTGCGCCGTTCGACGGTTCGCTGCCCGCGGCGTTCCTGCTGGTCGACGAGGTCGGTTTGTGGCTGTTGTCGGAGGATGGGTCCTACGAACTGCTGGCGACCGGCGAGATCCATGTCGCTTTCGATGATCGTGCCGGTGGCGTTGTCTTCCAAGGAGACCCATTCGTATATCCCGACGAACCTCCGCCGATATTTCGCCTCCGACCCGGCGCCGCCGAGGTCGAGGAGATCGTTACGCCGGGTGAGCAGGAGATCGTCGATCTCGAGGGAGTAGCGATTGTCGACGGATCTCCGACACTGCTGTATCTGTCTCGCACCTGGTACAACAACCCGTCGACGGCCGGTGAGGTGCTGGTGGCCTTCGATCTCGTGACCGGCGCCAAGCAAGCGGTGGCCACTACCGGTGGATGGGAGTCGGGCGCCTCTAGAGCAACCTTCGGGGGCGGAGTGTTCGCGATCGAAGGGAGCGGTGAAGGGTTCAGTTGGCTCGAGTTCGTTGATTTGTCTGGTTTTCCGGTCGACTACCCGACCAACCCGATTCCCGAGGTTGCCGAGTGCTTTGACACCTTCGAATGCCCGACCGGAGTGGTGATTTCCCCGGATGGGCTCAACCTCAGTTTCTCCCGGCAACAACCTGACGGAGCTTCGGAGGTGGTTATTCACTTCCTCGGCTCGGGTGCAGAGTCTGCGTATGAGGTTGCTCAGTTTCCGTTCTGGCTCGACTACGACGGCTCAGTGATCGCCGCATATCTCGCGCCGGTGTGGAGTGACGCCTTCGCTGAGACGGTCGTATACGAACTGAGCGATAGCGGCCTCGAGGTGAGAGGGACACTTCCCGGATGGGCGAGCATTGTCCGGTCGGAGGTCGACATTGTCGGTCCGGTCGAGGTTGCGGCGCCATGAACCCGATGGAGGCGAAGTTCAACATCTGGTTTGAGGTCGATGAGGGGGTAGCTACTTCGCTGTGGCGCGTCGAGTTGCTCGAGGCCATCGACGAGCATGGCTCCATCACCGGCGGTGCCAAGGCAATGGGTGTTCCCTATCGGGTCGCCTGGCAGAAGGTTCATGATATGGAAGAGCGCCTGGGCATACAGTTGCTGGAGACCCAAACGGGCGGGTCGGAAGGCGGGGGAGCGGCGTTGACCGGGGCCGGGCGTGCTCATGTCCACCAGATGCGCCATTTCGCGGATCGGGCCGAGCGAGCGATTGGCGACATTCGTGACGATGTCTTCGGGCCCTCCGGGTAGGTGGGTTCCGGCGGTGTACCGGCTCTCGCGCTGAATCCAGTCGTTATGATCTGCCATCATTACGATCGGAAGGAAGACGATGCGCGCTCGGGCAGCATGGCTGATGGTGCTCTTGCTCGCCCTCTCCGCTTGCGGCGGTTCATCGGAGCCAGAGGTACTTCGTCTGGCGACCACAACCAGCACAGCAGATTCAGGATTGCTGGGAGCCATCCTTCCCTACTTTGAATCTGAGCACAATGCCCGAGTCGACGTAGTGGCAGTCGGAACCGGGCAGGCCATTGCCCTCGGAGAAGCAGGAGACGCCGACGTAATCCTCGTGCATGCCAGGACCAGGGAAGATGACTTCGTGGCCGCCGGACATGGCCTGGCGAGAACCGACGTGATGTTCAATGATTTTGTTGTCGTTGGTCCTGAATCCGATCCCGCCAGAATCTCAGGGGAGAAGACGGCGGCACGGGCTTTCGCGATGATCGCCGCGACCGGTGCAGTCTTTGCGTCGCGCGGTGACGACTCCGGCACCCACTCGAAGGAACTCGCCATCTGGGATGCAGCCGGCATCTCTCCAGGGGCTGGTTCGGGCTGGTACAAGTCGCTGGGTCAGGGCATGGGATCGACTCTCAACTACGCCAACGAAACCGGTGCCTACGCGCTCACCGACCGTGGCACCTTCTTGTCCCAAGGGGGTAACCTGCCCGATTTGGTGCTCCTCGTAGGCGGCAATTCGATAGCTGAGAACGATGATCCGGCTCTGCTCAACCCCTATGGGGTCATCCCGGTCAATCCGGATAAAGGGAATATCAATGACGATCTGGCTGGACGGTTTGTTGAGTGGCTAACGGCAATCGAGACACAACGAATGATTGAAGTGTTCGGCACGGACTCGTTCGGTCAACCGTTGTTCTATCCGAACTCCGACGCCTGGCACAACCGGTGAGGGCGGCCGCGGTGTTCCTCGTCGCAGGTATCTGAATCGATGGAGACCCTTCTGCGCTCATTCGGCGACGCCATTCGGCTCCTGCTCGATATGGACGCGGAGCTGTTGGAGACGGTCGGCCTGACGCTCCAGGTGACCCTGGGTGCTCTGACGATCGCCCTTCTGCTTGGAATCCCGATTG
>JBLYYS010000024.1:0-7219 GCA_048550235.1 Acidimicrobiia bacterium
CAGGAGGGGGCCGACCGTCTCATGCGAATCGCGTTCAGTCATCGCCTCAGTCACTTCTGCAGCCCTCCGATCTCGGGCACTTCCTGCCAGTTCCAGCAGGCCACCGCATGGCCGTCTGCAACGGTCGTCAACGGTGGTTCTTCAGTTGAACACTGCTCGGTCGCAAACGGGCAGCGGGGATGGAAACGACATCCGGTTGGGGGGTCGATGAGGTTGGGTGGTTCGCCTTCAAGCGGTGCCAACTTCCTGCGCGGACCGGTGATCGACGGCGTCGATTTGAGCAGCAAGTAGGAGTAGGGGTGTTTCGGTCGGTGGAACACCTCCACCGTTGCCCCTAGTTCCACGAGCTTGCCCGCGTACATGACACCCATCCGCTCGGTTACCTCTGCGATGACGGCTATGTCGTGAGAGATATAGATGATGCTCATGCCGAGCTCCTGCTGAATGTTCTTCAGCTCACGCAAAATCTGATCCTGGACAATGACGTCCAGAGCAGTAGTCGGCTCGTCGGCAATGATCACTTTGGGGTTGCACGACAATGCCATCGCGATGACGGCTCTCTGTCGCATCCCACCCGAGAACTCGTGCGGATAGCGTTCCATGGTCGCCGGGTTGAGGCCGACCAATTCGAAGAGAGCGCCAATGCGGTCGGTTTCCTCTTGGTATGTGAGGGTCTCCGGCCAATGCAGGCGAAGTGCCTCACGGATCTGGTCGCCGATGCGATACACGGGGTTCCACGAGTTCATAGCACCTTGGAACACCATCGAGATGTCCCGCCACCGCCGCCGGCGCATCTGCTCTTCGTCGAGTCCGATCAGGCTTTCGCCGTCCAGTCGAACGTCGCCGGACTTGATGACAGAGTTGTCCGGGAGCAACCGGAGCAAAGTCAGCGCAATCGACGTCTTTCCGCATCCGGACTCACCAACGAGCCCGATGGCTTCACCGTTGTTGAGCGTAAACGTGACGTCCTCGACGGCAGATACGTCACCTTCCTTGGTGCCGTAATGCATGACGAGGTGGTCCACCTCGAGGAGCGGCGTGCCCGCCTTGCCTCCCCTTGATTCAATCTCGAGAGTCTGTGCCATTGACGTCCTTTAGCGTTTCCGGAGGCGGGGGTTGACGACTTCATCCATTGCTCTTCCGACCAGGAAGAACCCGGCCGAGAAGAGTGTGATCGAGAGTCCTGCCGGCAGCATCAGCCACCAGACATCGAGGCCCTCGAGGGTGTAACCCTGAGTGTGAGCGATATTGATCATGATGCCCCACGACTGCTGGATGTTGAGCAGACCCAGGAAGGACAAGGCGGCCTCAGTGAAGATGGCGCCGGTTACCGCGAACATCATGTACAGGAAACTGAGCGGGAGCACGTTGGGAATTATGTGCCTGGTGATGATGCGCCAATGACCGCCTCCGGCGATTCGCGCAGCATCGATGAACGGTTTCACCTTCACGCTCAACGCTTGAGACTTGAGAATGATGGCCGTCCCGCCTAGTCCGGACAGGATACCGATCAGGATTCCAAGCATGGCCAACTCAACATTCCAGAAGCCGCTCACCACGATCAAAAGCGGAAGCAACGGAATCAGAATGACCAGGTCGGCCAGCCTCATCAACAGAGTATCGATCACACCGCCGAAATAGGCCGCAATGGTGCCGACAAAAGTCGCCAATGCCACCGAGGAGATCGCCGCGATCGCTCCGAGGAGGAACGCAGCCCTGGCTCCGAATAGAAGCTGTGAAAACACATCTCCACCAAATGGATCCGTCCCGAGTATGTGGGGATGTTCCACACCTCTCAGCACGGGCGGGGCAGGATTGGCCAGAGGAGCCTCAATAGTGTCCCCAAACTGCGGGATATTGACGCCGGTCCCGAGGAACATGGCCTCGATCTGACTGATCTCTGTGGCTGAATCCGTTACCTCTTCGACGACCGTCTTCGTGACGATGATCGAGTCGGCACCCGCCCTGATGTCGTAGACGTTCTTGCCGCCCTCGAGATGATTCGCCCAGACCGTATTCATCAAGATTGGATGCGAAAGGGCCATGACTCCGAAAATGGCAATGATCGCCAACCCGACAATCCCCATCTTGTTGTCGGAGAACAAGGCCCAGTTTCGACGGAACGCCCGCCATCCAAGCCGCAATCGAACTCGCCACAAAGGCTCTTCGATTATCGCTTGAACATCGAACTCGGGAGTGGGAGGCGTGAGAGTGTCTGTCATGTTGCTCTCCTATCCCTGCACCCGGATCCGGGGATCCAAGAATGCGTAGGTGACGTCGGCAACGAGGTGAGCCAGCAGCGACAAGATTCCAATCAGCGCCAGTGCACCCATAGCAATCGGGATGTCTTCGGCCGTGATGGCGCTCAGCAGTTCACGGCCGAGTCCCGGCCACGAGAAGATCTGCTCGGTGATCACGCCACCGGCGATGACGGTGGCGAGCTGCAATACAAGAGAGGTTGTAAACGGCAGCATCGCATTCCGCGCTGCATGGCTGTCACGATTGGTCTTCTCAGGGACGCCCTTGGCTCGGGCCGTGAGAATGTAGTCCTCGCGCAGCGTCTCCAGCATGGAACTCCTCGTCAACAGCGTGGTGCCGGCGAAGTTCACCAGCGTCAGGGTCAAGACCGGCACGAACGTATGCCACAGGATGTCCCGTGCATACGGACTTCTGTCGTTCAAGCCCCAAATCACCAGCGCCAGGACGATGATGCTCCAAAAGGCTATGCGGTGGTAGCTCCGCTGTGTCTTGCTGTCGTCGACGCTTCGATCGATCAAATACCTGGCAATGCCGTAGATGATCGTGGCGGCGGCGATCGTCCACAACATCAGGACGAAGACCTCCTGCGCCCGAAATGGCGAGTCGAGCCAGGTTTCGACGGTTACGAACTTCCCGATCGGGAACCAGCCCAACTGGGCTGCGAAGAACCAGAGCATGAGGATGGCGAACCATGGATAGAACACGGTCCAGAAAAAGATTGATGTGACCATCGCCGATTTCTCAACGAGGGTGCCTCGACGCCAGGCGACCTGCTTGCCGGTGTAGAAACCGAGCCAGAAGGAAAGGACGGTGGCGGTGAGGAACAGGAAGACGGTGCGCGGCAACGCGGTCCGCAGAATGCCCCAGACTTCCTGCGGGTAACGGGACCAGCTGAAGCCCATGTCGAGGCCGAACGAATAGTTCCAGAGGTGGTGCCCGAGCTGAACGATCTTCGGCTGGTCCAGACCAAGCTGGCGGACCATGATCACTTTCGCTTCAGGCGGAATGTTCGGATTGCCGACGAACTGCTGCGAGATGTCGCCCGGCTGGAGGTCGAGCAGCAGGAACAGGAGTGCCAGGAAGACGTAGAACAGAATGAAGATCTGTCCGAAACGCTTGGCTATGTACTTGAGCATCGCGGTTGTGTCCCTCCTTTCCGGTTGCCCGCGATAAACGGCCTGCCAAGCGCGAGATCCGGAGTTGAGTTGTGTTGGGTGGGGGCCATTGGCCCCCTCCCAACTACGTCATTGACGAAGTAGTTACTTCTGAACGAGACCGGTGAAACCGTTTCCGAACTGCAGACCTGAAAGGGTCTGAATGAACGGGAAGGTCAGCTCGTTGCTGAAGAACTCCGTGATTGGCGTATCGAAGAGAACCACGTATGGGAGCTCGTCGGCGAGGATCGCCTCAGCCTCCCACATCTTCTCGTAGGCCTCTTCCTCAGTCGTCGCCGCCAGGATGGCGTCGGAAGCAGCATCGAAGGCATCGTTGACGAAGCCGGTCGAGTTGTTTCCGTCGTTGTCCTCGGCGAGGTAACGGCTGTGCCAGAAGGACTCATGGAACGTCGGCAGTGCCGGGTTCCCGAGGCTCCAGCCCAGGATGTACATGTCGAACGTGATCTCCTCACCAACGCCCGGCCAGATCTTCGCCACAATCGTGTTGAAGTCGGTGGGGTTGGCCCTGGCCGGCACGCCGAGCTGCTCGAGCCAGCCCTCGATCCACAGCGAGGCCGTGGCGCGGAGCGGGTCGTAGCTGGCAGGCGGTGCGAGGATCTCGATTTCGGGAACCTTCACGCCGGCAGGATCGGTGATGCCTTCACCGGGGATGATTTCCCCGAGGTCGGCGTCGAACGAAGGCTCGACATCCCACGTGAATCCGGCGCCCGTTAGGAGTTCCATGGCGGCAGCGAGACGCTCTTCAGCCGAAAGGCCCGCGTACGTGCCCTTGACTTCTTCAGCGAAATCGTTGTTGAACCACTTCTGGTTTCCTTCAGGAACCATCACATACATCGGGAAGGCAACACCCTGCAGAACGTTCTGCGTGAGGAATTCCTTGTCGATCATGTATGCAACAGCCTGACGGAATTCCTTGTAGGAACCAGGAGACTTCCTCAGGTTGAACGCGAGATACCGCATACCGTTGGTCGGGTTCACGGCTACGCCGAGATTTCCGGCCTCGAGTCCCTGGCCACGAAGACCAGGCGAGACGCCCAGCGGGTTGATCCAGTAGTCGATCTCACCGTTGACCAAAGCGAGCATTGCTGCCGACTGGTCGGTGTAGATCGAATAGGTCACCTGCGAGGCATACGGGCCATCGCTGTACGAGGTGACAACGTTGCCACCACCGGAGCCGTAGAACTGCTCGCCGTCGATCTCAACGGTTCCATCGTCATAGATGGTCCACTGCTGACCTTGGAACGAGTAGTCGGGGTTGGCACTGTTGACGACGAACGCGCCCTCTTCCCAGCTGTCGAAGACAACTGCGCCGATCGAAGGATCAGCAGAGCCGTCCGCACCGTAGATCACGGCCGCGGGGTCTTCAGTAGCCAGTGCTTCTTCGACCACACTGCCCCAGAAGTTGGCCGACATCACGGAGTTGACACCAACATTGTGAGGCCAGGTTCCGAGACCGGGCTTCGAGTCGAGGGTCAGCTTGACCGTGTAATCGTCCACTGCCTCAACGGCGGTCAGCCGCGGTGAGGACTCTTCGCTGTAGGGGTACGAGGAAAGCCAGGTACCACCAAGGGCTGCGTCACGAACCGCTTCAAACGTGAAGACCACGTCGTTGGCCGTGAACTCAGCGCCGTCAGACCACATCACACCCTGCTGTAGGGGCTGGGTGATCGTCCAGACATCACCTTCCTGCACGGGCTCAACCGGCAGGCCCTCGGCGAGGCTCGGAACGACTGCCAGCGAGGGCAGATCGATCGCGAACAGGCCGGCTTTTGCCGGGCCGAGGACGTAGGCGTTGTAGACCGTTGAGTCTCCACCGCCGTAGTACGACCAGTAGTTGGTCGTGGTGAGGTCAGAGGTCATTCCGAGACGGTACGTGAAGTCCCCACCGCTGGGCGGTGTGGTGTCATCGGTGCCACCGTCGTCGGGTGGTGTTGTTGGGTCAGGGGTGTCATCGGTACCACCGTCGTCGCCGGCCGTTGTAGCGGTCGTATCTTCGGCGGTGGTGTCCGTGGTGTCGCTTCCGCAGGCGGCCACGATCAACGCAAATATTGCGAGGATTGCGACCAACCGCCAGAGGCGACTGTTCGATGAATTACTCACCGGTATTTCTCCTCCACTGTTGACAGAGCGTTGCACGCTTCGCCAGATTCCGGCTGACGTGAAACGCGAGGGAACTCTATACGTTGCAGAGCGAGAATCGCAACCACCGGTGGAAGTCATTACCAGAGGCTCGGGGGGCCCACTCAACCAGTCAGGCGGCCGGTTGATGGTCTAGATGCCGAGTTGTCTGGCGGCGAGGTCACGCATGATCTCTTCGGACCCACCACCGATCGCGTTCACCCGGACTTCGCGATAGATGCGCTCGACGGGATTTCCGCGAATGTACGAGGCTCCTCCAAGTATCTGAGCTGCTTCGCGGGCGCAAAACTCCATAGTCAGGGTGGCCTGCACCTTGCACTCGGCCAGTTCCGCAACGGGCTTGTCTCCTTGGTCGATCCGCCAGGCCAGTTGTTCCATCCACGCCCGCGTAGCGTTGATCTGGCGATCCATCTCCACGAGTTTGTGTCGAATGACCTGATGGTCGGCGAGTCGCGCTCCGAAAGTCTCACGTTCACGCGCCCAAGCGAGAGCTTCATCGAAGCAGACCCTCGACGCCCCGACGACACCGGAGATCATCTGCAGTCGTTCGTAGTTGAAGTTCTCCATGATCAACCGAAACCCGGCATTTTCCGCTCCGAGCAGGTTTCCAACCGGTACACGGCAATCATCGAAGTAGAGGGTGGCGGTGTCCGAGCACCACCACCCCATCTTGTTGAGAGGTGTGGCGGAGAATCCCGGCAAGTTGGTCGGGATCACCAACAGGGAGACTCCTGCTGCTCCCGGCCCACCCGTGCGGACTGCGGTTGTGATGTAGTCGGCGCGCAGCCCCGAGGTGATGTAAGTCTTCTGACCGTTGACCACGTAATGCTCTCCATCGCGTGTGGCGGTGGTGGTCAAGCGGGCGACATCCGAACCTCCCCCGGGTTCGGTGATCGCCAGTGCAGAGATGAGATCACCCGACAACGTCCCCGGGAGGATCTCAGCTCTGAGTTCCTCGCTGCCGCCAATCTGAATCGGTGGAGCGGCTATGTAGTTGGAGAAGAGCGAGGCGGCAACCCCTCCGGCGCCGCAACGGCCGAACTCCTCGGACACGATGCAGAGGAGGATGGCGTCGTGATGGCCGAGCCCGCCGTACTGCTCGTCGAATCCGATGCCGAACAGACCGAGTGCGCCGACTTTCTGATACAGGTCGCGCGGAAACTCTTCGGCTTCATCCCACTCGTTGACGAACGGGGTGACTTCATTGGCCACGAAATCCCGGATCGTGCGCCGGAACATCTCATGTTCTTCTGTATATATCGGTAGCTGTGTCACTGAGTCTCGATCCCGTCTCTCGAGTGAACCTCTAGGGGTGTGGTCATAGTCGGGTGCCGACAGCAGGTCCGTCTGTAGCCGGCCCGGCGAACGCCTGGGCGATGAGCAGCCACTCGCGGGCACCCGGGGTGCACTCGAGCGCAGTGTCATCAAGGTGACGCCGCTGGGTCACAACCAGGCAGAAATCGAGAGCCTCTCCGGAGATGTGCTCGGATGCGTCGGACTCTCCGAAGGTCCATATACCTCCCGATGGGGCGGCAAGCGTCAACCGGACTTCTCCAGCAGGAGGCTGGAGACCGCGGTTGCTGTAGGACCAACCTCTGGTGATGTGTCCGAGTTGGACGACATGTAACAGCCGATCGGTCCCGGGC